>JAYTAK010000695.1:0-8273 GCA_043737515.1 Candidatus Kuenenia sp.
CGTGACATCCGTGGTCAAAAATGCGACTCCAGCGACGATGGGTCCTCCGCCAGATTTCTTTGTGTCACGCAACGATTCTGATCGTTAGTAGTACAGCGCTCCTTGACGGCCCTCGGAGTGTCCCCACAAACACAAAGCAGCCGCTCGCCACCAAACCCGGCACGCCGGTTCCGCCTGTGCTTCCGCATCAGGGAAACGCAGGGGCCGTTCCTGCGCCAGCAGAACCGCAGTGTTCAGCGAAACCTGAAGTCACCCGACTTCGACAAAGGAGATGCCGTTGTTTGATGCTCTTTGTCAAGAACCCCAGAAAAAGGAGCACTTCATGGACAATGTATCCAAACTCGAACAGCTCTTTCGTGGTCTTGCGATCGACTTCTCTGCTCCGGAGTTTTACAACCATCCAGAATTTCTTGCGGCAGAAACGAAGAACCCGGAATTCCTGTGGGAGTACGCGGACTACGTTCGCAGTCGGAGCTATTCAGAAGAATACATCCTCAAAGCATCCGGGTCGGTCCCAGGAATTGTACAGTTTCTGTTTGACGCACTCTTTGCTGACGGTCGTCTGGGAGCCTGCCTCGACATCTCCTTAGCTGCGTCGAAGATCTTAGAGAAGTATGGCTTTTGGAACGTAATCCAAACGGGTTCTTTAACCGCCGAGTTGCCAAATGCTCGCAGCCGAAAGATTCGCCGCCGGCCTGAATTCATGCCACCTGGCAGGAATGCGAAGGGGGGTCATGCCTGGCTTGTCGTTCCACCATTCATCCACGTTGTCCTTACAGTAACGCGACAGCAGGAAAATGAAGACATGCGAGACCTACTACCGCCGTTCATCATCACTACGGAAGTCGGCCTTGTGGAAGGTGTCAGATTGGAAGATATGGCTGATCCGGCTTTGATGGCCCTCTGGAGTCGATAATCAGTTGATAAACTCACTGCCGGGACGCACCCCATTGTCGCCGCTTGAGGCAAGTTCCTGTATGGCACACATGGGGCAATTGAGCCATACCTTGACACGCAACTCAATATGACGAAGGTAGCTCTCCTCGACGCTGTCTTTCAAAGGCGCTCTCAGCGATACCGTTTGGCCGCCGATTCTGTTTTTCCTGTTTACGATCCAGGTCAGGAAGATCGTCGGGATATCGCATCCATTCATTGTAGGCGGCGTGGTTTCCTGAATTCAGTAGCGCTTGCCAGGTTTCCAGCCAGCGACGGCGGTACGCTGTAACAGGAGCGTCGTCGAGCCGCAGCAAGTCGATGAGCAGTTCACCAGTGTCATTCAGCGATTCAATCTCGCCGGTGGGGAGGACACGAATGCATTCACCGTATGCCACTTTGCACGGATCGGGAACCGCTAAGTCGCTCTTCTTGGCGTTGCAGGTCGCACAGACATAGAGAAGGTTGTCGTACTCACACTTCAATGAAGGATCGACTGCCTGCGGAATGAAATGGTCGATGTGAAACGTCCCGCCAACTCGGACCCACTGCTCGCGCTGCAGACAAAAGGCGCATCGAAAACTGAATTCATCACGTAGCCAGTCACGATACGAGGCGTAGTCGGAGTAGCCAACGGGACCGTGACGCCGCACATGTTTCTGAGCGGGATAGTCAAACGCAGTAATGGCCGTCACTCGGTGCCTCCCACCACTTCGCGATGCAGTCGCTCCAATTCGTCCAGCGGCAATGGAGCCACAAGGTTCGCTCGTGATGTGGCGAGTGATTGAAGATGATCCAGTTCTGTGCGTTCTTCGACAGTAATCGTGCGGGCAACTTTCTTGTGAATCAGTTCCGCTCGTCGGCGATTGGTTTCCGGCCAGTCCACCGTGATTGCCAAGTAATCCGCGAGCGAGATCGGATCTGTGAAGTGCGCAGGAAAGTAACGATCGAACTTGAATGGCACCCCTTCGCGCTGCCAACCTGCAAAGTAATCGAGCAGTTGGCGTTCCAGTTCTCGTGGCAGGTCGTAGAGCTTCAGGACTTCACAATCGACACGCAGCATGAGCGTGCGCGCCTTTTCGGTATTGACTGGCTTTTGCAAGGCCGCATCAGGGTCACGAGATACGTAGTTGAGATATCGGCGAACGGCACCGACAACTGACGCTGTATCGTTTGGACTTGGTAAAGGAACTGGGAGCTTGCTCAGCTCACCGGTGAGATTGTCACGCTTGCCGCACGTAGCGAATGAAAATGAATTCGCGACCGGCGAGTTGATGACAGCCCAATAGAACTCGCAAGGTATTCTTGAACTATCATTGGGGCGCACGACAACAAATCGTGTCGTAAAAGCATGTCCTTCCAAATCGAGTAAGGCTTTGAGCCGCCACGGTCCGCGGCTCACACGCGCATAGTTCAAGAGAACTTGAGAGTCACCGGTCTTCGTACCATGTCTTTCAGCTTGAATGGCATCAGATTCGAGACTCATCCATTTCTCTGGTGGCAGTTCATCGAGTTGGATGTTCGGTTCGAACTTCGCGAATCCACGCACAGCATTGGGGAACTTTTTGTCCGAGATGGTTTTTGTTCCGCGCGGAAGGTTCGCCGACTTGTATTCCAACCCTTTACCAACCTCGGCATGGTCTTTGAGTTGGGACGTGAATTGATCCGAGCAGAAACTCCAGAGTTCGCCCAACTCGCGAACTCGCAGGTCCGATCCCTCAATTTCGAACTTCTCAGGATTAACGAGGCTCTCAGACGTTGCGACAGACGACTGCCGAAATGTGTCCATCCCACGTTCTTGCACGCGACGATAGCGAACGGTCGCCTGTTCTCGATCTCCAACAGTCATCTTTCGGGCTGTGATTACCGCCGACTCTGAATCCGCGAACGTGAAGACCTTGTCCGGGAACAGGCAAATCTCCTGCAATACAAACTCCGTCGTCAGCATCTTACGAACGCTCGCAGAGTTCTTGCTGTGCAGGAATCCTTGCGGGACTACGAGACCGATCACGGCACCTCGCGGCAATGCGGGTAGCACTCGACTCAGCATCTCGGCCGTTTTGTTGACGTGCCGCAGATCGACGCGCTTCTTCGAGTACCAACTCTTCTCTTCCTCTTTGAAATTTTCAAATGGCGGATTGGCCAGTAAGACCGTTGCTTGGCTCGCCATCGTTTCGAGCGTGTCGTCAACGAACATATCGTCCAGGTTCAAATCCCATCCGTTGGGATTCGGGATGTCTGTCAGACTCAGCGAGAGCCTCGCGATTTCCAGCGCAAATGCATCGATTTCGCAGCCGTGGATTCTCCGCCGCAAATAGCTCCTCCGCTTCCGAGCGTTCGCTCCGTCGGGGTGCAGTTCGGTCAGCAACCGCATCGCCGATACAAGAAACGCTGCGTGACCACACGCCGGTTCGAAAACATTTCTATCTTCGAGTTCAATCTCCTGAATCCACGGCGTCAGTCGCCCGAGGATGTAATCGACCAGGTACGAAGGAGTACTGTGCGTTCCCAGTTGTTGTCGAGTCGCTTTGGAGATCAACGTGTTCTCGTAGACGTGAGCCAGGCTTTCTGTAGTTGCCAACTCAAGACTGCTGAACGTGCCGATCCGCGAGGCAACTTCCACAAGCGCCTCACGCTGCTTCTTGTTTCTCACCGCGATGCGTTGAGCACCGAAGTGTTCGCCGACGGAATCGAGGATCTGCTCGACGTCGGTGAGTGCAACCTTCTTGAATTGCCCGACCGACTTGTCTCGCAGTATCTTTGCCGACACGAGCCAGAACACCGATTTCAACAACCACGCTCCCTGCTCAACGCTGATGGTTTCCCATTCGAGCGATGACTTCAGGAATTGAACGTTGCTGCTGATGAGATTTCGCAACGACTCGCCGATCTGCGTTTCGACCAATGGCATCAGCCCTAGATCAACGAAGGATCTCTGATATTGCTGATCGAAACGGCCCCACGTTTTCGCTCGATAGACCGCGTCTGGCGCGAAATCGTCTCGATGCTGACGAAAGAAGTTCTCGATTTTGCCTGGCGGAACCGTAGGGCCAATTCTGCGAGGTTGATCGCCCTGTTGCCACCACTCCAAACCCTCTGTTCTTAATACGAACACGACGGGGGCGGCCAATGTTCGCAATGCGTTTACACCTGCCTCAGACGATTCAGTGACCTCGACAGCGGCAATGCAAGCCGTCCTTGCGTCAAATGGCTGATGTGCAAACGCCACCAGCGACGGAGACTTGCCGGGAACCGAAGCAGGATTTGCGAGCAATGACGACGATAGGTAGCCACACTCTTCCAAGTGCGTTCGCAAAGCTTCCACGCTGCAAAGTGAGTTGGGCTTCCGAGTACCGTTCACTGAACTTTCCGTTCCGTCTTTTCTGTACTTAATGCCAATTCCAAGCAAGCATTTCGCCGCTGTATGCTATCGCATCGTCGGCGTCTTTTCGAGTCCAACGAGAAACCTGCCGAAATGCTTTGAATTGGACTGCCGGCCCCGGTCGTTGCATGTGCAGTGCGACGGATTTCGCTCTGATTACGAACGCCATCATGGGGGTCGCGGGAGAATCTGTCGTTATCTTTGTGGATTACCGGCAGTCAAGTTGGATGTGGTTGCGAATGTGCGACCGTCGCAACCGTGGCGACTGCGGCTGCGGCGGCGGGACTGGTGGTGTATTTGGCGAGGGAGGCTTTGGGGCGGGATTTGACCGCGACTCAGATCGAAGCGTTGTATACTCCGCGCGTTCGGGACTGAGGGACGTGTTGTTGAGTGAGCTGCAAGGCGCTAGCGGGTTGTTGATTCAGTTTCCATTTCGTTCGTAGTACCGGCTTCAGCCGGAATTCACTGGCGGTATCGGACAAAAAACGCCTGAAGGCGGGACTACAAACTTAAATCAACAGCCCGCGAGCCATGCGTTGTGCATTCGGTCAGCACCGGCGGCTAGCGCCTAATGGCACTTGGTTTAGAATTGCATCTCGTTCGTAGTCCCGGCTTCAGCCGGAATTTGCTGGCCATTGCAGCCGCGATTCCGCCTAAAGGCGGGACTACGAACCTAAACCAAGTGCCATTCGGCTAGCGCCTTGCCGCTCACAAAACCTCAAATCTGACCGCGCGGAGTATGAGTCGCCAGTTCCGTGTTTCCGCGCTCCGCTTTGTGCTGGCTTTTGTGGCTCTTGTGAGTCTTTGTGGCCAGCACTCTTCGTTCCTGCGGGTGTTCGCGGGGCACTGGTTTGCTGGCCACAATGAGGCACAGAATTCACAAGTCGAACAAGAGAATCGACCGCGTGCGTACGTTGAAAGGTGGCAGCAGAATTGCGTACGATGGTTTGCAATGAGTCCCAACGGGACGGCATGTTGTAACCACGGGCGGGAGCATGTGGATTAGAAGGCAAAATGACGATTAGTCTGGGCGCGGGCGTCGCCCGCAACCGAGTCTTTTCTGCCGCATCAATGGCTGCGCTGCCGAGTCTGGTGCGAGCCGACGGAGCGGCTCGCCTACGTAGGTCCGCCGCTCCGTCGGCGGACATCTGTCGCTTCACGGAAATCGTCTCAGTAAAACAAAACTCTCGACGTTGGCTGAGCAAAGGCAGCCCAGGCGGACGGCAGGTGTTGAGACTGGCCATCACGATCGGTGAAAACAAACTTCCAGCGTTCCCTGCAACCCACAGTGCGGTGACGCTGGCTAAAGTTCTCGTCCTTGGGCATGGAATTGAAAGGGTGCCTGCGTTTTTGTTACGCCCGGTTATACTTCCCGGTCCGACATTTCGTCAGCATCGGGCAAAACTCCTGCGACATCAACGACAGCACTTTTCAGCACGAAAGATTTTGGACAATGTCCCAGCAGTACATTATGACCATTGAGCACATGACTCGTCTGTATGACGAGAAGGAAGTGCTTTCGGACATCTGGCTGGCATTTTATCCCGGCGCGAAGATTGGTGTGCTTGGAGGCAACGGTTCCGGCAAGAGCACGCTGATGCGCATCATGGCGGGTGAAGACAAAGATTACATGGGAACAGTGCGTCCCGCCAAAGGGATTCGCATCGGTTATTTCTCACAGGAACCCCGGCTTGATCCTGAAAAGACCGTCGGCGAATGTGTGGAAGACGCCGTGGCCGATTCGCGTGCGACCCTCGAACGCTTCAACGAACTCAATATGAAACTGTGTGAGGATTTGTCGCCGGAGGAGATGGATAAGGTCCTGAACGAACTGGCTAAAGTGCAGGACAAGATCGATCACAACAATCTGTGGGACCTGGACCGCACGCTCGAAATCGCTGCCGATGCGATGCAGCTTCCTCCCGCCGAGGCGAAGGTCGCCGTCCTGTCCGGTGGTGAAAAACGCCGCGTAGCACTCTGCCAACTGCTCCTGATGAATCCGGATCTTCTGCTGCTGGACGAACCGACGAATCATCTGGATGCATCGTCTATCCAATGGCTGGAGCAGTTCCTGAAGAAGTTCGAAGGCACTGTCGTCGCCGTGACGCACGATCGATATTTTCTGGACAATGTGGCGGGCTGGATTCTGGAATGCGATCGCGGACGATGTATTCCGTACGAAGGCAACTACACCTCGTGGCTCGAACAAAAGCGGAAACGACTGGAACTCGAAGAACGCGGTGAAACGCGGCGGCAGAGAGATCTGAAGCGAGAACTCGAATGGGTTCGCATGTCACCCAAAGCCCGCGCCAGCAAGAACAAGGCACGCCTGGAACGTTACAACGAGATGGCCGCGCAGAAATTCGACGAACGTGACGAAGCCGCACAGATTCAGATTCCTACTTCGCGCAAGCTGGGTCAGTTGGTCGTGCAGGCGGACAAACTCAAAAAGAGTTTCGGCGACCGCGTCTTGTTCGATAATCTGAGCTTTGACCTTCCGCCGGGTGGAATTGTCGGTGTGATTGGCCCAAACGGGGCAGGAAAGACGACGCTGTTCCGCATGATCATGGGACTGGAGAAACCAGACTCCGGGACATTGCGAATTGGCGAGACCGTGCAGGCGTCGTACGTCGATCAGTCCCGTGATTCACTGGATGACACCAAGACCGTTTATCAGGAGATTTCCGGCGGGCACGATGTTCTGGAAGTCGGAACCTCAACGATCCACGCGAGATCGTACTGCGGTCGTTTCAATTTCAAGGGATCAGATCAGCAGAAGTTTGTCGGGCAGCTTTCGGGTGGTGAACGTAACCGCGTGCATCTGGCGAAGCTGCTGCGATCCGGCGGCAATCTGATGCTGCTCGACGAACCCACAAACGATCTGGACGTTGACACGCTTCGCGCCCTTGAAGAAGGTTTGTCCAACTTCGGTGGCTGTGCGGTTGTCGTGAGCCACGATCGCTGGTTCCTCGATCGAATCGCGACTCACATTCTGGCCTTTGAACCGGACGGGTCGGTTGTGTGGTGCGAGGGAAATTACCAGGTCTACGAGAAGCAGCGGCATGAACGTCTCGGTGCCGACGCCGATCGCCCACAGCATGGACGCTTCAAACCGCTGAGCCGATAAGTAGCTCAAAATTGTAGGATGGACATTCATGTCCGTCGCATGGCCAAAGAGCGTAGTCGTGGCGAAGTTTCCTGTAGTTGAAAAATTTGTCCCTCGGGACGCTGTCTGGTGAAAACTCGGACATGAATGTCCAAGCTACATAAGTCGCGACGTTGGACAGTCGATATTTTTCGAACGGTCCTGAACTATGGATTTTCTGCAACTCACAGGCAAGACCATCCTTGTCGCCGGTGTGGCGAATCGCAAAAGCGTCGCGTGGCATACGGCGAAACTGCTTCAGGAAGCCGGAGCCAGGGTGATTCTGTCGGTGCGCAGTCAGGCTCGGGCAGATTCAGTGAAGAAGCTGTTTCCCGATTCGCCGATCTTTGTCTGTGATGTCGAACATCAGGATCAGATCGACGCGCTCCGGGACGCGGTGGCTAAAACGACGGATGTGCTGCACGGCATCGTGCATTCGATTGCTTTTGCGAATTTTTCGGCGGGCTGGCTGCCCTTTCACCAGACGCCGCGCGCGGCATTCCTGCAGGCCGCGAATATCTCATGCTTTTCACTCATGGCTTTGGCGGAGGCGTTCAGGCCAATGCTGGATCCGGAAACCGGCAGCGTCGTCACAATTTCAATTTCGACGACTCGCATGGCGGCGGAAAATTACGGCTACATGGCTCCGATCAAAGCGGCTCTGGATTCTTCAGTCTGTTTTCTGGCGAAGTCATTTTCGCAGTTTTCCAGAATCCGTTTCAATGCCGTCTGTCCGGGCCTCCTGAAAACATCTGCCTCGGCCGGAATTCCTGGCTATGTCGATAGCTACCTGTTCGCCGAAAAAGCGACACT
>JAYTAK010000696.1:0-8272 GCA_043737515.1 Candidatus Kuenenia sp.
CCACTACTTCCACCTGATGAAGGAAGAAGGTGAGGACTTTACCGAACACATGGTTGTGCGAGGCAGTCTTGAACGGCTGGCCCCGGTGCTCATGACCGCACTGACGGCCGGGATTGGACTCGTGCCGCTGGTTCTCGGTGGTCAGGAACCGGGACGCGAGATTCTGTATCCGGTTGCGACCGTCATCCTGGGTGGTCTCGTGACATCGACATTCTGTGAGTTCCTGATTCATCCGGGACTCTTCTGGAAGTTCAGCGGTAAGGATGCGATGAAACTCGCAAAGATGGGGAGTTCAGCAGATGAACTTGCAGATGCACACGATTGAGGTTTACGCGAGTTGAGTGGTGGTGACGAACTCGTTGTTCGTCGCCCGTTGTTAGTTTTGTCCTTTGTCAATGTTGCTCAAGCCATCTGTGGCAGGAGCATTCCTTTTGTTTGGAGATCGTCGAATGAAGAAGTATCGAAATCTCATGGCAACCGTCGCTGGCCTTGCAGCCATCAGTCTTGCTGCAGGCTGTCAGGAACAAAGCGTCACAGAAACGGCTGCACCGACGCCAGCGGCAACTGCGTCTACCGAGCATGGACATGAGCATGCTGAAGGGGAAGGAGAGCATGGGGATGGCCATGGAGCCGGGCCCCATGAAGGAACACTGGCTGACTGGGGTGGTGGCAAGTACCACGTCGAGTTCACCGTCGATCACGACAAACAGGAAGCTACGGTTTACGTCCTCGGCAGCGACGAAAAGTCGCCAGCCCCGATCAAGACCGACAAAGTAATGCTCAGCATCGGCGATCCCGAACTGATGGCTGAATTGCTGCCCGTTCCAATGGAAGGCGAGTCCGATGGACTCTCATCACGATTTGTCGGCAAGCATGAAAAGCTCGGCATCGTGCAGGAATATGCAGGAACGATGAGTGCCGAAATTGAAGGAACACCGTATACAGGTGACTTCAAAGAAGAAGCTCACGATCACGAGTAAATGGAATCCGACAGCATAACGCCTGACAGCTCTCCCTGAAGCGTTGATGCGTCGGGGGAGCGATGGCCTTGGAGAACTGACCGAAATGTTGACCCTGATCCTGCGAATCGTAATCCCTGCGATCATCATCTTTGCGGTGTCCGAATTGTCACGTCGATCACCACGCATGGGAGCACTACTGCTCACGCTGCCGTTGATCAGCATCCTGACGTTTGCAGCCTCATGGTCAAAAGATCACGATCTGAAGAGTCTTTCCCAGATGGCAAAGGAGACTCTGATTCTTGTGCCGCTCGGACTTCCATTTTTTGTGCCGCTGGCCTTTGCCGATCGGCTCGGCCTTGGCTTCTGGAATGCAATGCTTGCAGGCTTGATTCTGGCTTCGATGACCATTGGGGCCTGGCTGGTGTTCGGGCCAAAGTGATCTGCCTTGCGAGCACGCCGTGCCGAGTGATCAGAATTCGCTGAGGATTTCATTGCCGGAAATCGTGGACAGCTTTTGGAATGTTCCCCACGGTGCAGCCCCGCTACGGCTTGATCGGTGACGACTCTAAAGAGCCCGCCGATTGGCCACAAAAACCGCCACGTTCCGAAAACGTTTCCGAACGTTCTTCACGAAATCCGGCCACGACTCTTCACTCGGTATTCAGAATTCGCCAATGGATTCGCCACCAGAGCGAGTCATCAATGCTTCATAAACGGTCATGTCAACACTTGGCGCAATGGATCGCACCGAGCCATCCGCCAGCCCAAAGAATAGTCGTCCGGGATGAGCACTATTAAAACCCGGGAAACTTCTGTCGGTTGAGTTCGGCGGCACGAGCCCAGTTCCCGTGGTACGGAAATCGGCATCCGTGGACCATGGGATGGCCCCAATCCAAAGTGTAAGATCGACGATGTCGATATCGACAACCAGGCTCCCGTCGAAACCTTTTCCCCGCCGCTGTGTCGGACGTCGTTCTCCAATCATCGCCGTCGTACTTGTGCCGTCAGTGATATCACGCAGTCGCACAGCACTGTTGCGACAAAAAATACCATTACCACCTGCAGGATCCGCCACAATGCTGTTGCTGCCAAAGACTGCCGCATAGTTGGACTTTGCAACTTCAAACAACTTCGGCGGTGGCGGATGAAAAAAGAAAGCAGAAGCGCCCAAGCGCGGAAAAAATTCCGGCTCCTGAACACGCACCGTCGCCGTATGCGAAAATGGATCTGATGGGCACAGATAGGTCGAAACCTGAGTCATCAGGACAGGCTTGTTGTTATTCGATGTAATTGGTACGGCCATGGAAAGTGCATTGAAAAGTGCCGACTGCTCCAGTTCCGGCAGAATCATGGTTCCCCAGCCCCATCCATGTTTGTTCCTTTCTAGTTCAGCGGTCCATCCGGACGGAAACATGTTCATCCGATCATGATAATTGTGTAAAGCCAGAACAATCTGCTTGAGCTTGTTGCGACACTCAGTGGCCCGCGCGGCTTCACGAGCCGCCTGAACGGCAGGCAGCAGCAACGCGACCAGGATTGCGATAATCGCAATCACGACCAGCAGTTCAATCAGTGTAAATCCTTGGCGAACGATCCGCATTGTATCTCCAGAATCAGGGACATGACCCTCACGCAAAGTGGCATGGGGCGACTCCGTTATCAGTCATGGCTGCAGGATACCGACCAACGAGTCGCATGTCGTCAGGGAAATGGCAACCGGTGCGACGAAATCGCAGTCTCGCAGCGGTTGCTGCTTCAAGACATTTCGGGCTTCCCGTCTTGCAGATTCCGTTTCTGAGTACATAAACACAAACAAGGTGGCAGTTTTCTGGTTCATCGACAAATTGTGTGCGCCGTGGTGAATTGTGTCCAACCAAATTGCAGGTACGAAAGCCTGAAAGGCTTCTGGAAGACAGCCTGGGGCAAGTGAGGTCGCTCCCGCGACAAACGCAGCCCCAGGTCAGGATGCATGGTGTGTTTGTACCCTGAAAGGCAACGCTGTGAAGCATTTTTGAGAGGGAAAAAGCTGGGGTTTCACAAATTGGAGGAATATGAAAAAAAGCCAGATTCCCTGAGCACCAACTGAACCAATCAGTCAGACAGGAATCTGGCCATGAGTCGCAGGAAGCAGCAGAACACCGCCAAACGTACAAATAAGCAGCAGCGTGAGGAGCAGTGGGCTGTCAAAAACGACAAGCTGTTTCGGGAACTCACCAATTGGTTCGTTCCGCCGGGTGAATTGTTTCACAAAGGTGAGTTTCATGGCAACGTCAAATGGAACGCGGAGGACGTCATGGTGCAAGCGTTGATCTGGTCGTGGCAGGAAGCGAAGAACGTCACGGATGCGTTCGATCAGACGCGGGAGATCTGTGACGATCTGAAACTCATCCGCAGCATCGTCACCTACACGGCCTTTATGAATGCTCTGACGCGGCACCGCGAACTCAGTCCAACGAACGCGCGCTCTGTGCATCGAACTACGGCAACGGCACGAAGGCGAAGTACGGAAAGAAAAAGTCCAAAGGCATGCGTCGTACACGCAACAAACAGAATCCTCCGCAGCCGCCGAAGCCTCAGGCATGGATCACCATGATGTGGCACATGAGCCTGCGACTGCCGTGGACGTGGCGGCTGGGCCCGTCGAATTCGAGCGAACGCGATCATGTGAAAGACATGCTCAGGCACGAGGAGTTCCCGGAAAATACGCTGTTTTGCGGCGATGCAGGCTTCGTCGGCTATCCACTGTGGAGTGCCATTCTCGCTGCGGGCCAGCACTTCCTGATCCGCGTCGGAGCCAACGTCGATCTGCTTAGTGAACAGGCCGATGTCAAAAAATGTGGTGGCGAAGTCTGGTGCTGGCCCAAAGGTCGCATGGATTCCGGCGAGCCGCCACTGCGTCTGCGTTTGGTGCGCGTGACGGTCGGCAAGACAAAGATGTGGATGCTTACCAGCATGCTCAGCGAACGAAAGCTGTCGAAGAAACAGATCGTGAAATTCTACAAGATGCGGTGGGGAGTTGAGGTCGAATTTCGCGGCCTCAAACAGACCCTCGACAAACACACGCTGAAGTGCCGCAACAGCGACCGACTTCTGGTGGAACTGGACTGGTCGATTCGCGCAATGGCCGTGGCCGAACTGATTGCACTTCGCGAACAATTGAACAACGCCTCCGCACACGATACAGATGCTGACTATGATCCGAAAGATCGCAGCCTTGCCAATACGATGCGCGCGTTGCGAAAGTGTATGCGTCAACTCCACAAGTTGCCCACAGCCGATGACGATCTGCTGCAGTGGCTGTCTGGTGCCGTCGTGCAGCGTTACAACAACCGCACCGACAAACGAGCCCGCTACCGCCCCAAAACCCACGACAAGAAACCTCTCGGCGATCCCAACGTGTCAAAACTATCCACCGAACAACGCAGAAAACTCAAACAACTCCAACAAAATGCCACCGCCTAAAAATGCTTCACAGCGTTGCCTGTCAGGGCGTTTCTGATCACGATCCTATTTCCTGGGCCGTTGGCCAATACAGGATTCCGACGCCCCTTCAGGACGAATCCCAAAGCAAGTATTCCACAACTGTGCATCAGATCTATACAAAGGACTCCGGATTGAAGTGTCCCGTAAGTCATCCTGCTGCTGCCGCGCACTGGATTTGTCGATGAACCAGTCAACGTGTCGAACTCAGTTCTTCTCTGTGACTTCGAGATCCATACGGTTATTCCCTTCACTCACCTGGAAGACAAGGCCGCTTCCGACAGTGTGAGCGTCGTCCGTTGTTGGTCCGGGAGCAACGGCTCCCATGCTGGTCAGGATCACGTCGCATAATCCGGGAACCGTTCCGGCCGTCACGGGGATGTTGTATTTGCCTTTCGAGACCATCGCCCATGCCACGGGGGCGTTTGGATCCCGAGGCTTGAAGGCGATCGTGCCAAACTTCATCGGTTCGCCGTTGAGTTTCACTTCGCCCTGAATGGCCTGACGCGTTCCCCCGATCAGCAGGCCGTTTTGTCGGAGCCATGTTCCTGCCGTCGTGATCCATTGAGACAACGCAGGGTGTTCGTTGGCAAGGCCGACTCCATGCGGTCCATGCTGGTAAACATGCAACTCTGCAGGGACACCGGCCTTGCGGCAGGCCAGATACATGCTCACGCTGTTCTCGGCAGGCACGCCTGTGTCTTCCGATGTATGAAACAGAAACAGCGGCGGTGTTTCTGCTGTCACGTTGAGTTCATTCGAAAGTGATATCAACTGTTCGTCGGTCGGGTCTTTGCCCAGAAGATTACTACCGGACCCGCGATGTGCATAATCCGCCGTGAGACTAACGACGGGGTAGCCGAGAATTCCGAAATCCGGACGGCTGCTTTCTTTGTCGATCGCGTCTGCAGCATTCGCGTCGCCGCCATCAAAATGAGTCACCGAAGTCGATGTCAAATGGCCGCCGGCAGAAAATCCCATGATGCCGACCCGGCGCTTGTCGATCTTGAATTCCTCCGCGTGGGCGCGCACAAAGCGCAGGGCCCGCTGAGCATCCATGAGCGGCACAGGATGTCGATACGGTGACAATCGATACCGCAGAACAAATGCCGTGACGCCGATGCTGTTGAAATACTTTGCGGGCTGAACACCTTCGTGGTCGGTGGCATGAATCGCATAACCGCCGCCGGGACAAATCACAATTGCGGCTCCGTTGGCGTTCTCCCCGGCCGGATAAACCCAGACGCCCGGTTTATCGGCGTCGGCATCGCCCATCGCCTGCGGTGCTCCGTCGGGCCAGAGAAAACGAATTTCAGGCGGCTGAAAACCGTCGTCAGCAGGCGTGTCTGAACAGATCGCCGCGAGCATGAACGGCAGAAGTCTGGCGAGCAGTGAACGGGACATGGTCCGGCTCCAAAGTGTGGGAGAAACGTCGCCTGACGACTTGAGTCGGATGGCGTGAAAGATTCGCCCCGCAGCATATCAACTACTTCTTCAGTCCGACAATCACATCGAAATCAGATTCGGCTGTGAGGGCATCGATATCGGCAGTCTTGAGCGGACTCCGTGGATGCGCGACCTGAACAGCACGGCGGAGTGTGGCACAGGCCTCGTTCAGATTACCGTCCGTAAACTGTTTTCGTGCGAGGCACGTCAGGCAGTGTGCGATGGCAGGGTCTTTCAGCCTGAGTTCAAATCCGGCATTGTCGAGCTGATAGTATTTGTCAGGATTGTCAGGCATGTATTGCAGCATGCAGTCCACGATTGGCAGGCATGCTTTCTGATCTCCCGCAGAGAGTCGAGAGTAAAACTGCGCGATCTCTCGTGCGTAACGCGGCCGCACGCCGGGGTGAATTGATTCCGACGCTGACAGTTGTTGCTGCAGCCAGTCCCAGTCCTGCGGCACGCGGCATTGAGTCTGAATCGAGCGCCCGTTGGAATTCCGAACGCCTGGCCGCCACCGACAATTGGCGGCAATCCCCTGCTGCAGAGTACGAAACTTTGCGAGCGACTGAGACAGTTCAGACAGTTCCGGAGTCCATGTGCCATCCGGCTGAGTTTTGAAGTTTTCAAACGCAATCGCCGACGCACACACAGGTTCAAACGGTGTCTGCACGTCGATCTGGAATTTCCCCTGAGCATGACGGCGTGCGAAGTGAAATTTTCCGTCAGCGGAACCGACAGCGATTTGCCATGCCGCCGCCTGATCGGCATCGACGGTCACGCTTGCCGTCCATTGTTCGCCGTTTTGACTGGACGTCATCCTCACATCCGGCTCAGACATACTGCCCTGCAATGCTTCGCGAAAGAACGCCTGGATCTGACTGGCATATTCCAGCTCATTCACTTCCAGTGTCTCCGGAGCGTGCCCGGCCCCCTGCATGATCCAGACGCGAGTCGGCACTTTCGCCATTTTCGCAACTTCGACCGAATTGGACGGCGGCAGCAGCCAGTCATGTTCACCGTGCAGCAGAAAGAGCGGACACTTCAAACGCGGCACGTTGGTTGATGGTTCGACCTTCGGCAGCACCACGGTGCGCAGACCTCCCAACGCCATGCGTGTGGCAAAGTCATCGGGTAGATACCCCTTCATCTTTTCCACCTGCGCGGTCGGCAACAACACGTCTTCAACCGCGACCGCGCCGGCATGTCGTTCTGCGGCCACTGCGATGGCGAGAGGTGACCCCAGTGATACGCCGAATACGCCAATATCCTTCGCCGCGATTCCCCGTATGTTGGTCAGGTAATCAAACGCGCTGAGTGTGTCACCAAGGAGGGAAAGCGCAGTCGCGATTCCCGTGCTGCCTCCGAAGCCCTGATAGTCAAACAGCATCACGTTGACGTGACCGTCAGCCAGCAACCTGGCATACAACAACATGCCGGAGATATTGCCGGTGTTCCCCATGCAGAACAGCACGGTCTTGTCTGCACCCTCAACCGGAATAAACCAGCCTCTCAGAGTTTCATTCGTTTCGTTGGGAAAAAAAACTTCTTCGTATTTCAGTCCCGCTTCATCCGGATGAACGAAATCACCAATCACGGGTGCCATGAAATTGCGACTGATCGGATCAATCCTGACGCCTTGCTCAGGTGGCTTTGATCCATCGTCTGCTGAAGTCAGCGGTACGAGGCATGTCGCAGTGTAAAAAACGACGAAAATCGTCGTGACGGTACAGCGATTCAGGAAAGGCAATCTTCACCTCACTTGACTGGGTCGATACCAAACTTCGAAAAACATGTGGGATAAGCTTCCAGCTTGTCGTTGCTGGTCTGCTGAATCGATGATATTGGGCGTTGGCTGTCGGCATCTTTCAGTGTTTTGTTGCCAGGAACTGACATTTTTGGCTGGCGCGATTCGATTCATCGCTTCGATTGTGCCAGAGAGCCGCTAAATTCGCCAGACGAGTGCAGTTGGTTACCGATACTGTTTACGCGTGTGGTGCTGCGCATTTCGAAATGCGGATTGCACCGGTGCGCGAATTCAGGTAGGTTCATATTACGTGTGTACATATGTTTCTGTTTTCCCGGCCACATGGCAAATTATTGATTTGGCTTGGTATTGACGACATTCAAAGGCAGATTTGCTGGCGAATTGTCCCTTTGTGGTACGTCGGTCGGGATGCCAACGTCGAATAATTGCTTCAGCTAACGTTTTCCAGTATTTCAGTAGACTTTACGTTGTTTGATTCGATCAAAATCACCGTCTTTTGAACAATGAGGCGAATTGCGCGCAGACAGTCCTTTCGCAGAATCGGCAGTTTCGGCTATTCTCACGGGCTTCTGCACATGGGTTTATTCACTTGCGGTGTTTGCTGCATCGCTTCGTTTTG
>JAYTAK010000697.1:0-3631 GCA_043737515.1 Candidatus Kuenenia sp.
CAAGCCCGCGATTGTCGTCAGAGATGTCAGCATGACCGGGCGAAATCGCCTTGCACCGGCCTCAAGCACCGCCTGCTTCAGCGGCATGCCGGATCGCACGGAACTGTTGATGAAGTCGACCAGCACGATGGAATCGTTCACCACGATCCCCGTTAACGCGACAAGCCCGAGGGAACTGAACAGTGTCAACGGGATATCCATGAACCAATGCCCAAGCACGGCTCCAACAATACCAAACGGGATAATGGCCATGACAACCATCGGCTGCCCGTAAGACTTGAACTCCATCGTGAGAAGCACATACATCGCAATCAAAGCAATGCCCAGACCGATCCCCAGACTGCGAACGGACTCGGTATCCTGCTCCTGCTGACCTTCCCAACGGACGCGCAATGACGGGTACTTCTTCAGCAGCTCCGGCATGAAAGTTGCCTGCAGGTTGGAGACGATCTCTTTCGCGTTGCCTTCTTTTTCGCTGATGTCTGATGATACTGTGATCGATCGTTTCTGATCGATCCGGTTAATTTCTGAAAAGCCTCGGCTGACGGAAACATCGGCGAGTTCGGTGATGGGACGCTGCACGCCGTCGCCGCCATCGACTCGGATGTCGTCAAACCGAGCCAGAGATTTGCGATCCGCTTCGGGATATCGCACCATCAGCTTGACCTCATGCCGGCCGCGCTGCAGTCGCATCACTTCCTCACCGTAGTAAGACGCACGCACTGTCCGCGCAATGCTTTCCAGCGGAACACCCAAAGCGACGGCGTTCGCTTTTTCGCGAAGCTGCAGTTCCCACTTGCCGGGCCGGGAATCGTCCGACACATCAAACACGCCTTTGTACGTCGCGAGCTTCTGCTTGACTTCTTCGACGGCGCTTTCCAGGTCTTTCATGTCGGTGGCCGGAGCCAGCAGCTTGAATTCAATCGGCTTCCCGCCCGGTCCGCGTGATTGTGAGCCAAACGTCAAGGTCTCCACACCGGCAATGGGCCCGACTGCATCCCGCCATTCCTGCACGACCTGTTCGCTGGTGACGTCGCGCAGTCCGCTGTCGACCAACTGAGCGTAGACGGAACCCGCGTGACTGCCTTCGGTCGTCTGGCCACCGCCGGGCGCATCGTCCTTCACAATGCCGACCATGCGATGAGTGGCCAGCATCAAAGGTCGTTCCGGCGTCGAGTATTTGCGGTTGATCTCCTGAATGGCTTTCTCAACTCGCTCCGTTGCCATCTCCGTGACGCGACTTGGTGTGCCATCGGGAAAAATCACCTTCGCCATGACTTCCGGAGCATCGAGTTTAGGGAAGAAGATGCTGGGCACGGCGCCGCTCGTCACAAGACTCGACGTCAGCAGCAGGAAAGTGATGGCCGAACTCACGGTGATTGCCGGATTGTGAACACAGAACACCACGACAGGCTGATAACACCGCGTGATGAATGAATCCAGAACCCAGTTGGTAAATCGATTTAGACCCGCTGTCAGCGGCGAAGGCTTTCCCGATCCGTGAGCCAGGTGACACGGCAGTGCAAAGGTCGCCTCTGCCAGGGAAATTGTCAGGATCGCAATCACCGCGAGCGGCATGACTGCGAAGAATTTCCCCATTACCCCAGTAACAAAGAACATCGGTACAAAGGCGAAGATCGTTGTCGCGACGGAACTGAACACGGACGGCACAACTTCGATCGTGCCATCGATGGCTGCCTGCATCGGCGACTTCCCCATGTTCCTATGGGCGTAGACGTTTTCGCCGATCACAATCGCATCGTCAACCACGATCCCCAGTGCGATCAGAAACGAAAACAGCGAGAGCATGTTCAGAGTCTGATCGAACTGCCACAGAACGGCACACGCTCCCAGCAGGGAAATCGGAATCCCCATCGCGACCCAGAACGCCAGCTTCAGATCCAGAAACAGCGACAGGATGACAAACACCAGAATCAGACCCTGCATGCCGTTTCGCAGCAGAAGATCCATGCGGTCGCGGACTTCAATCGACGTATCGCCCCATGTAGAAAATGCATAGCCAGCCGGCAGTTGCTTTTCCTTCACATACTTCTTCACCGCATCCGCCATCGCCAGCAGGTCTTCCCGCGAAGCGGCATTCACATCGATCGCCAGCCCCGGCTTTCCATTGATCCGGCTGATCGACGTCGTATCCACGAATTCATCTTTGACTTCACCCAGTTCGCCCACGGTCAGCACCACGCCGTCGGCCCGAGTGATCAGCGGAATAGCGGCGATCTCCTCGCCAAGCACGCGTTTGTCTTTACCCCGCAGCAGATACGTTTCGCCCTGATCGCGAATGGTGCCACCGGGAAGTTCCAGATTGCGCAGCCGGATGCGGCGTGAAACATCCGTGAGCGTCAGACTGTATTCCCGCAGAGTTTTCTCGGGGATTTCAACGTCGATCTGAAACTTTCGCTCGCCGCTGATTTCCGCCTGAGAGATCTGCGGAATCAGCAACAAGTCATCGCGGACTTGTTCAGTGATTTCGCGAAGCTGCAGTTCGGCATCGGGGGCGTCCGAGTTTTCCTGAATGACGCCGACCGTGATCGCCTTGTTGCGAAACGTAATTTGCTGAACGTTGGGTTCTTCTGCCAGATCGGGAAAGCTGGGAATCCGATCAATCTGCGACTGCACTTCGTTCAGTACTTTCTGAACGCTCGGCACATCGCTGCGAACTTCAATCACGACATTGGCCGCACCTTCGGCGGCGACGGACGTCACTTTTTTGATGCCGTCAACGGAACGCACGGCTTCTTCGATCTTCTGGCAAATGCCGCTTTCAACTTCATCCGGACTCGCGCCAGGATATGGGACGGAGACCAGAATGATCTCCAGTTCAAACTGCGGAAACACCTCGCGTCGCAGCATGAACGCCGAAAAAGTTCCGACCACAAGAACGGCAACAACGATTGTGTTCATCGCAGGAGTATTACGAATCGCCCAGCGCACCGCAGAACCGCTCACGGCTTCACCTCGTGTGTAGCCGCTGCCTGAGGTGCCGCAATCGGTGATCCTGCAGTTTCGGTCGCCCCGGGATCTGTCATCACTGCCATGCCATCGGTGATCGATGCCAGCGGCGAAATGATCACATGGTCGCCCGCCTTTAACGCCGAACCCTCCTGACGCACAAGCGCCGCATCTCCATCGACTCGAACCAGCGTGATTGCGACGACCTTGAGCTTTCCATCTCGTACGATCCACAACTGCTCCCCCGGACGAATCGCTTCGGCCGGCACGCGGAGCAACGGGACAGGCGAATCGATCGGAATCCGCACGGTCACATACATGCCGCTCAGCAGCGTCGGAGGCGAAATGCTCGACGTACCTTCTTTTGCCCGTACACGAGTTTTCTCCGGCGCATCCACAATGACGCGGCACGGGAACATGCGCGTCGCGCGGTCCATGCCCGTCCCTTCGTACCGCGACAGATAACCGTCCCAGACGGTTTCCACGCCTTCGAATTCAAACGCAATTTCACACGGAACCGCCGGCATTTTGAATGGATCAAGCTGCTTGCCGTCAGACGATACGCCAGCCGAAGCGGCCGATTCGGATGTCTCAATCGGCGTCGGACTGAGTTGCTGTCCGTGTTGCCAGATCCACGCCAATTCTTCACTCTTCAGACTGC
>JAYTAK010000698.1:0-3630 GCA_043737515.1 Candidatus Kuenenia sp.
CGCGGCCACCGCTCCCGAAAGCCAGCTCGCATCTCAGCAACGGCATGGCGTTATGAAAAAAGCCCGTTCCAAAAAAAAAGAAAATTACTCCTGAATCAACTGGAAACCCGTATCCTCAATCCCAGTGACTAAGCGGGCCATTGAATATTTTGGCGGAATGGCGAAACAATGGACATGCTATTGGACGACCTGTTGTATGCGCTGTACAATGAACACAACGGATGCGGGTTGATGGAGCAGAATTGACGCTAACGTTATTGGCAGTGAGAGTTTATGGAGAATGGTCATGTCAAAGCGATTCGGGGCTTTGGTGAAACAGCATCGGCAGGGGCTTGGGTTGACGCTTCGAGAATTCTGTCTGACCCACGGATTTGACGCCGGTAATTTCTCGCGACTGGAACGGGGCATGTATCCACCTCCGGAGAGTCGTGCAAAAGTTGAGGTCTACGCACACGCCCTTGGCCTGCAGCCCGGAAGCGATTCCTGGACGGATTTTTTTGATGTTGCGTCTGTCGAGCGGGGTGAAATCCCGGCTGATCTCATGGACGATGCGACACTGGTTGAAAAGCTCCCTGTGTTCTTCAGAACCTTGAGAGCCATACCAGTGGATCCGGAATCATTGGATAAACTCATTGATCAAATCCGGAGCACATGAATTGAAAGCACCATTCCTGACAAAGGCGCAACTCCGAGTCCACGCTGCGCAGTTTCTCAATCGTTTTCACAATAGCAGAACCTTGCCAATTCCGATCGAAGCGATCGTTGAGTTTACGATGGGGATCGATATTGTCCCGATGCCGGGACTGCAGTCGAGCTTCGATGTTGTGGCTTTCATTTCTGCGGACAAGACTACTATTCGCGTGGACGATTACGTCTACACTCATCGCGAAACGAGATATCGATTCAGTTTGGCACACGAGGTCGGACATTGGTTCTTGCATGTCGATCAGTGGAGGGATTTCACGTTTGATTCCGTGCAAACGTGGAAGGAGCAGACTCAGCAGTTTCCAGACAAGGAGTATGGCATTCTTGAGTGGCAGGCAAATGAGTTTGCCGGGCTGATCCTTGTACCTCCCGAAGAACTGAAGGATGAAGTTGAGAGGCTGAAACTGACACTGAATGCATCTGGCTATTCACACGAAGCGTTGACTCCGAAACACTGGCGGCTTCAATGGCAGTTCCGATTGCCAGGACGTTCCTGGTTTCCACTGAGGTCGCTCAGCGGCGAATCAGCGCGGACCAACTGCTCTAAACCTTTGTTCGGACGCCGAATTACGGGAGCGAGGCGTGGCTAGTGTTGATTGGTTCCAGTCACCGTGGAATGTGCTTCCCGCATGCGAATTGCGATTCGATCGCCGAGCAAAACGTCCGGCAACCAGACTCAGCATCCGGCAAGCCAACGCACCGCAAGGAGTCCAATTCATCCGTCGCGCTGGTTGCCAACAACGTTCAACGCCAAGTTTACGGATCAGCCTCTGGTTCGACGGGGATATTGGAGACGTGGGCAACCAGTTTCTCCCCAAGCATGCGTACAATGTCATCGACTGAGTGGTCGTTCCATTCAAGATAGCTGCGGGTGGGTAGAATCCCAGCAACGCCACATTTGTCCAATCGTATTGGCAGCACATACTCCTTGCCCTCTTCGAACTCTCGGGCCAGTGCGCAATCGAGTTCCAACTTTGTCCACCTGCTGCGCGTGTAATTCTCTGAAAGGAAAACTACACAATACCGCGCCCTAAGGCGGTACAACTCGCTGAGGTAGGAGTGAAGATTCTTGCCCCAGAGTCCCGCTTGGTCGAATTGGTCGTAGAAGACGTCAAACCCCGCTGCCCGCAAGGCCACAGCAAGTACTTCTGCGTGCAACCGGTCAGCACCCGCAAAAGACAGTGCGACGTCGTAGTCAAACTTGTGAGTGAGCGTAGCATACCGTTTGCCGCGAAGAACGATCGACTCCGAGACGGCCTCCTCAATGGATGACAGCCCGGGCTGTTTACGGACGATTTCGGCAAGCCGGACAAGGTCCGTTTGACCGCGTTTATCTAACGCATCAGCACAGTCGTGGCAGAAACGCGGACCGTTGCGTAATCCCATTTCGATGTCAGGCATGTACGCACAGAAGTCCATCACGCAGCCACGTGTTTCGTGATCGTGCTCATTCAATCCGCAGTCGATGCCGAGCGAAAACAGGATGTTTGATCCGATTGCGCGGAATAGAACCGGGGCACCGTCGTACTCCGTATACGCCTTGCGCATGAAGTCCAATGCGAGCACGCCGATTCGAGGAGGATGCTCGTTAGCTTCTCTTCCACCGACGAATAGCTGATAGTAGCAATCGTCATAAAGACGCTTCTCGGTGAAGACGAGAATCCCAAGGCTAGACGCATACCCTGCTGAGGCCCTCATCTCGGCCGCCACAAGGGATGCTTCCGCGTCGGAAATCGCCCCCGGAGTCAGGAGCGTTCTCTCTGGCCCGCGACGTGGCCTGAGGGCGACGAAATTCCAAGTCTGCTGTGCGCCGTTCCAAGCATCGAACAGTTCTTCGAGAGGCTCTTGGAAATCGGGGTGCAAGTGCACCAGCACGGGTTCGGTGTTTATCAAGGGTCATTCCCCCACGGGCGGCGATCAGTCGTACTACTGTTTCAAGCCGTCGAACGTCCAAAAGCAGTCGGTTTGCGTGGATGAAATGTTTAGTGAATAAACAGCCAACGCAAATTCGGCTGGATTTTTTAGCATTGCGATTTGTCATTCTTCGCGATTTGTGATTCTGCGGCTCTGCGATTTTTACGCTCGATCACTGCCGGATGAAACGCAGTTAAGGTGCCAGATTACGACAGTGCGTGCGAGATGGCAAGTGCATCGTGCCAGTGCGGCAGAGATTCTGTGTGGAACCGTCGTCTGACGCCTTGCTATGTTCGACGCAGAGTTGACGTTCCACTTCATTCTGCTGCCACGTCCAATTAATATGGCCGGCGTCCTTGCCATGGACTTTGGACGACCGGCGCTCGAACGGAACCATTTCCGGAAATTCACTACGGTGACAGCTACTGCGGCTCGACTGATCGCCTTCGGCCAACGTCGCGCCGCTGCGTTGTCAGAAAATCTGCGAACATGCTGGGTGCCGCCTGATCTGGTGCGAACGGTCGATCCGAATCTGGAAAGTTTCTTGAATTGCAACACGCCGGAAGACTACGACAAGGCCAGGCAGGCCCTCTCGTAGGATGGACATTCATGTCCGTCGCATGGCCATGAAACGCCATCGAGACGGAAGTTGTTCCGCTCACGAATCGTACGGCGGTGGCACGCTGTTTGGTAAGATCTCGGACAAGAATGTCCAAGCTACATAAATTGCACCCAACGAATCCGGTCATCCGCTTTGCGACACGGACGAAGCATCGCGGCGCTTTGTGGTTCCGCCATCGTCGATTACGCGAGACGTAATCGATGAGCCTTCGTTGATACTCAGCACGACGTCGCTGACCCGGGACGTCTGAGGAACATCTATGTGAACCTGCTGAACCCTCCGCATCGAATGCGCCGAATGAACATGACCACGAACTGATCGCATCACCCATTCAGAGACCACTCCCCGCGTCGTATCGACGGCCGCCTGCCTGCCGGGCATTGCCAGCA
>JAYTAK010000699.1:0-3621 GCA_043737515.1 Candidatus Kuenenia sp.
GCCCCTTCGATTTCTGCTTCAACGCGCCAATTGTGCCCGTGAATCCGTTCGCAGACGTTGCGATTAAACGTAATAAAATGCGCGGCACTGAAGACCAGCGTGTCTTTGGTGACGCGGACGCTCCAGGTTTCCGGGGAAATCTTTGTCATCAATCAGTTTTCCTTTTGAACCAGTTGCCGACCGGAATCACCAGGCCGTCGCGCAGAGCGGAGAACAGAATCGCGGCGATCAGATCGGCCGTGGTTCCGGGATTACGTCGATTCCCGTCTTCGCGCAGAAACCTGTCGAACGCGCTGAATCGTGCCGCCGCATGGTGCTGCATCGGCCAGCCGCTGTCGAGCAGTTCCTGAGCCTTCTCACGCACAACATCAGACATCGGCTGTCCACATTTGCGGGCAATCAGACTGTCACCGAACTCGGCCAGCAGTCGCACGGCCAGCCAGGAAATCTGTTCTGGCTGCGTCCCGCCGATCCCGACTGCCTGCCGCAACCATTCCTGTCCGCATGTCAGCACCTGCTGAAACCCGTTCACGTACTGCGCTGCAATCATGTCGCGATCCGCAGCCAAGCGCATGCATTCCTGCAGGTTGAGAGTCGGTTCGTCGTTCAGATCCTGCTCTACGGCTTCGCCTAAACCAGCAGGCTGCGCCGTTTGAATAGCCTCATAAACCAGGCGACTGTCGGCCACGGTTGTCGAATCGAGCACGTCAAAAATACCCTCCAACAGCGATCTGCTGCGGGGAACCTTTGCGAGCGGTGAAAGTAACAGAATGATGCCGAGATTCGTATTATGATTCACGACCACCCGCGTGGCCTGGACGGCTTTAAGAATCGTTTCCCCAAGAGTCTGCTCACCCGCTGCCGCAAGTACCGGCGCAATCGCCCGCGCGGACTTGAGAAAATCGTCGATGGACGCATTTGAAAATTCCTTCCCCGGAGCCACATTCCCCGGCTTGGGGCTCATCACTTCCATCGCGCAGGCAGTCTCAATCAGTTCGGCGAGCAAGAGATTGCCGCTTCCCGTTGTAAAAGCATCTGTCACGGTTCATCATCCGTAGGCGACGTCGCTCCGCGACTCGCATTCGTGTTCACGCCCGGGCCAAATAAACGCCACATCGCCGTTACAATAAGTCATCGTGGCCTCGTGAAGCAATCGCCCCGAAAGTCGCGTGAAGCAGTTCATCGAAGTTTGCTGTCGCGTCCCTCAAGTAGAAATTCCAACATTGCCTTGTCAAACAAGTAGTTGTCACAACAATGAAACAAATATGTCTTAAAACAAATCTGTCTTATGGAGTGGTGAATTTCAGTTCACTGAACCGCAGGAGCAGGCCAGTTCAGGTGTTTGTGCAGGAACGCATAAGTTCCCTGGCCGTTAATCGTGTGAGGTCCGACGAACCATTCGATCTCGGTCTGGTCGCCGATCTTCAGTTGCGCGGCATACAGATGCCGGATCTTGGCATACTCGTAACCGACCCAGTCGTCTTCACCGACGCCGTCAAAGTGTCCGCGTTCGACCATGAACGGACGCGGACAAATCAGAGCCGCCATTTCCGCGTAGTTGAAGGTGCTGCCGAGATCCCACTCGAAGATTTCGTATTCGCCCGTCCAGATGTAACTGAAGTTGTGACGCGTGCTCGCGTTTTTCAGCACCCACTCGTTGAAATCCGCCGAGCAGATCGAAAGGCAGTAGTCGGTGACGAGTGCCGGGATGCGCATGGCGGACTTTCCGCCGTAGCTCAGCCCGTAGAACGCGATTCGATCGCCATCGACGTTGGGCTGCGTCTTCAGCCAGTTCACAATCTGCTGATGTTGCGGCACGATGATGGAAAACAGCGACTTGCCCAGCGGCTGAGCCTTTCGTTGCAGCGTCCGAAAGCGGTCCTGAAAGATATACGGGTTCTGCGGTGAAAACGTGATGAATCCGCGTTCGCAAAGTTTCGCGGCAAAATCGTGATACGCCGGATTATCGCCCAGGAACACATCCGTCGGACGCCCTTCGAGCCCATGCTGGCACACAACCACCGGCCGCTTTTCACCGGGTTTCAGATCCTTCGGCAGCAGCAGCACGCCGTACGCAAAGACATCCGGGAAGACATCCAGCACGACTTCGTGGCCGGTCCATTTTTCGGTGTCCCACGACTTGCGTGATCGGGCATTGAACGGCAGCATCGGTATTTCGAACTCACCGATCACTTCCTTGCGGAAGATCTCACGGTAAGGCTCCGACGATTTTTCATACGCTTCGACGGACGACATATCGAGTTTCGACATGAACTCCTTGCGAACAAAAGGGCTCTCACGAAGCAGTGCCTGATTGTGGCGGTCGATCTGCTGAAGCAGACGTATTTCGCGGTCGCCAGCCGAATCAGATTCTAGGGTGACTCCTGAAGTGACAGCGCTCGGTAAAGCGATTTGGAATTGCTCCTTTCCGAGAAGGGCTTTCATGAAATGACGCAGTGTTGACGCGCTGAAACTCGTTGGAACCGGGTCGCCTATTCCATCGCTCGGCCTCAACCCGATGAATCCAGCGGTTATTGGACTGACTCGTACCAGCAGCTTCTTCCATTCTTCCGCTGCCAGATTGAACTGTGGTCCTTCGAGAACGGCGGGCGCGCCACCATTGCCGTCAAGCACCAACTGCGGCCCCTCGACCAACTGTACACACAGACTGCGCGGTGCCACAAGCATTGCTAGTTCCTGCACCCCGAAGTCGCGCAGCAGCCCTGCGAAGTTCCTGTCGATCGGTTCCTTCCAGCACCCCTCACGAGGCCCAAAGAAGCCACACACACACGTCGTCTGAATTCGAGTATCAACACCTCCGGCAAACAAGGCCAGCATCCCCCCTTCGCCATAGCCGAAGATTCCGATCGGCGTTTTGGGCGAGGAAGCACTGAACCAGTCAACAATGCTCCGCGTCATCTGAATTTCGTACCCCGCCAGTGTGCGACCGAGTTCGAAGGCAGCTCGATGCAGGTATTCGCGATTCGTCAAATCAGCTCGCCCCTGGCGTTTTTCACGATGACGGCTTATCAATGTCGGCACAACAACGCGGCAACCGACTTCCGCTAATTGGAGTGCCACCTGCGACTCTTCTGCAATGCCGTCTGTTAATCCGCAGATTTGTTCCGGGGTCTGATCCGCATCCGGCAGCACAATCACGTTCGCAACGACTTCACCCTTCGGCGTCAGCAACAGGCCCTCGCCGTAGATCGAAGGCAGTCCGGCTCCCTGAGGCGACGGATCGCTCAACACCGGCCAGCGGATCGCTTGCACCGTGAACTTCTCTGACTCCGCGATCATCGGATTGCCGCCGGCTTCAACGATCACCTCCGGCGCAGCAAACGGAAGACGTGCATCCCGTATGCCAAGGCATTTCGCCAGTTTCTCGCGATGCGGCTTCAGCGATGCCTCGTAGGCTTCGGGCGATGAGGTATCGACCGTAAACCGTGCGGCGCGGGATGCGGCATCTGCGGCGATCTGGTTCAGCAGGAATCGGTCGATGCCGTCCACCATCTGCGAAGCAAGGTCGCCCTCGATCGTCAGTGGCACGGTGTTCGCCGGTGCGATCTCCGTGGCATCCTGCGCGGTCGTCGACGATGCGACAGACGCGAGAAAAACGGC
>JAYTAK010000700.1:0-3618 GCA_043737515.1 Candidatus Kuenenia sp.
ATTGTTGTGAAATAGCTTACCACGCCGGATTCGTCAGACGATCGCTGCGGACACGTCTTGACCTGTTTTGGCAATCGTCGTACTGTTCGTGCCGTTGGGTCTGAGTGCTGAAAAGCATCCGGACCGGACAAAAAAGCGAGCCAATCGCCCCCGGAAGCAGCTAGAGTCCTCCGCCCCCCTGGGATTCGTTGCTTCCGGGATTTTTTTTGCGCTGCGGCTGATGCGGAGCCCGTCCTCCGCCCCATTTGAGCTGAAAGCGAAGTCGCCGTCGTTGCCCAATGGCCGAGAATTTCGCTTCCGCATTGCCGCCAGGACTCATTTCTTCCTGGTCAGGGACGCGGCAGTCATGTACGCTGCGTGGCTGTGGAAATGCGATCCATGTCCACTCTTTGACTGATTCGTCCTGGACGAAACATTGGCCCTGTGCGGAACGCTCGATGGACCCGTTGCTTGAAGTAATTCCCCGTGCTCTTGAAAGTCGTGCCGATCAGAATCGAACGTGGCTCGCGATTGCTGCGCTGCTGATCTACTGCGCGGGCTGTGGTGGATCTGGAACTTCTTCGGCTGATCCGACAGCAAGCGGCAGCCCTGCGTCCGCATCAGGCACGACTGACTCATCAGCCAACACCGCCACTTCCAGTGCAACGGGATCCGATCCAACAGCCGACAAATCGCCGACAGCAGTCGTCAAACACGGTCGAGGCGAAGTTTGGGTTGATGAGAAAGGGCAGAAGTGGTTTGGCGACGTCCCGATGGATGCGTTCTTCGATCAGCCCTATACCGTGGCCAGCAATGACACCCCGATCGATGGCGGTTCAGCAACGACTGCGGTTGTTTCCAACGCAGAGCCAGCCGGTGTGCCTGATCCCACAGTCACCGAAACACCTGCCGCACAGCCCGGAACAGAGACCACGCCGCCGTCAGCGAGCGCAGATTCATGGGGCAACCTGATTTCAGAGGTTGAACTTGATAGCGAAGTGAAATCCATCCGTAACTTCCTGAACGAAAACCTGCAGTCGGTGAGCAACTACAATTCGTCGATGCTGATGATCCCTTCGAAAGCCGCGACACTGGGAGCGCTGGCAGGCGTGGCAATGGAGCACCCGAACGCCGTCTCGTGGAAGGACGATGCCAAATACGTCCGCGACCTTGCCAAGCAGATGAACTCTGAGACTCTGCGGTCTGGCCCCAAAGATCAGAAACGAATCCTGGGACTGTATGAAGCCATGTCGGACACACTCAACCGGTCGCGCCCGGCTGATCTGGCAGAACCGCCGGCATCGGACGGTTTTGCGGAGGTCTCTGAAATGCGTTTGCTGATGCATCGCATGGATGAAGCAGAAAAACGCATGAAGACCGAAGCCGGCACAGACACTGCCCTGACATCCCGAAAAGACATGGTTGCCCACGAAGCGGCTCTGATGGCGACTTTCGCGAAGGTCGTCACACTGCCGGGTTATGGTTACGAAGATGATCCAAAGTTCAAAGCCTACGCCAGTGATGTTGTCCAGGCTGCGCTCGCCATCAAGGGAGCAGCAGAAAGCAATGACTTCGCCACTTACGAACTTGCCCTCACAAAAGTTTCGACGTCGTGCAGTAACTGTCATTCTGACTACAAAAACAACTAGTGCTTTGTCAGGTCTATGAATTGGGTTGGGACCCATCAGCCGCAGGGCGTTAGCCCAATAGTGCTTGCTTTAAAGTAGACGTCACTCTCTGAGTGACGAAATGCGATTGAATTGGCCACGTCAAACATCCATCACTCGGAGAGTGATGCCTACTTTGTTCTAATCCAGGTGCCATTGGGCTAACGCCCTCCGGCTAATTACGTGCTTTGGTGTTCCGCTTCTCATTCGACATCATTTACATCCGGAGATTCCCGTGAAATCCATACGATTCGGCTTGAACGTCCTGCTCTGTCTGCTGATTACCGGATTGAGTTCAAGCGCGGATATCATCGTGATGAAATCCGGTCAGCGCGTCGAAGGGGAAGTGCTGAAAGTTCAGAAGGATACGGTATTCGTGGATGTTGGTGTGGACGTGATTCGGATTCCGGTCTCACAGATTCAGGAACGCATCTCTCAGGAACCTGCCAAAGAAGAAGTCAAGACCAGTGACAGTGGTGTCTTCATGACAGCCGAGTTGCCGGAACGCACGGTGAAGGAACTGGTTGCAAAATTTGGCGAAGGCGTGGTGCTGATTGAGACGCCCGATGGACTTGGTTCCGGCTTCATCATCAACGATCGTGGCTACTGCGTCACCAACTATCACGTCGTTGAAACACAGACTCGAGTCGCGGTCACCATTTTTCATCGCAGCGAAAATGGCGACTTTGAAAGACGTTCCGTGAGAGACGTCAAGATCCTGGCGCTCAATCCGCACTTCGATTTTGCTCTGCTGGAAATCCCGCCGCAGGAGAATCTGAAGTTTCAGCCTGTTTACATCGCTGAGGACGACAGCCATCGAGAAGGGGATTCTGTCTTTGCGATCGGGAGTCCGCTGGGACTGGAACGGTCAGTCTCAGAAGGGATCGTGAGTACGCGCAATCGCAACATGAACGGGATCGTCTACATCCAGACGACGGCCCAGATTAATCCCGGCAACAGTGGCGGGCCGTTGTTCAATGACAAGGGACAGGTCGTCGGTGTCATCAATATGAAGCTCAGCTTTGGAGAAGGATTGGGATTCGCGATCCCGGTGTCGTACCTGAAACACTTTCTCCGCAACCGCGATGCATTTGCGTTCGATCGCAACAATCCAAACACCGGCTACCACTATCTTGAACCGCCCCGCCGCACGAATGCAAAACAGCCCTACGAAGTTGCGCCGGCGAAGACCGAGCCATAACGGGTCATCAGGGGATTGACATCCCCCGCTCGCCGAGTCCAGGCGAGCGGGGCACGTCAGTGCCCTGATTGCGTTTGCGTCATGCGGGATGGAAACGCGAATCGTAGTGGAAAACAGAGTCGCAATCAGGGGATTGACATCCCCCGCTCGCCGAACTTCAACGGGCCTGCACTCCGTGCTGCGCTCCTCCGCCTTCGGCTACTGGCCAGATGGACTGCGGGCCAGATGGACTGCGGGCCAGGCGGAAGCCCAGGAAGTTGAAGCGGAAGTCCGGTTGTCGATGTCGGGAATGCAAATCTCGTGGCAATGTTGAAGTGATCGAATACCTTGAGTATCGATGTCCATTTGGACTCTGCGTTCTGATGCCAATCCGGATTGCATGTGCCTCCAACAGCGGAAAGGATGTACTCAGGCCTCCGGCAGTCCTTCGTCCCACCACTTCGGTTGCACGAAGACATTTTCGACTGACATCGTGAAGCCGGGAAGGAGGTCGCCGACGTCCAGTGTCTGCCACTTGCCCAGAGACAACGTGTGACTTGAACGGCGAATGACCTGGACCTCTTTCTTGAACGGGTCCGGTACCCAGACGCATTCGACGCCGTGTTTCATGTACGCCGTTGTGCGCAATCGCATGTCTCGCCGACGATCATTCGACGACGCCACGTCAATCACGATGCGTGGAATCTCTGTTGCGATCACGTTGTCATACTGACCGAACGGCTTGCCCTCCCGAAAAATGCTCATCGCCGGAACATACACCGTATCCGGTTC
>JAYTAK010000701.1:0-3615 GCA_043737515.1 Candidatus Kuenenia sp.
GCGATTGTATCGGCATTTGTCGAAGGCGTAACGGTTCGTGAATTGCGTCAGGTACGGCGTCTCGCGTTTCGTGAAACAGCGGAACTTGTGGCTCAGGTCGCCGAAGCGCTTGAGTACGCTCATTCGATGAAGCTCATCCACCGCGACGTCAAACCCGCCAACATCATGGTTCAGTTTGCTCCAGGAGTAAGTCTGTCGACTTCGCTCGACGCTTCCGCGCACGTCAGCACGACATCCGGGGTTTCCGCGTCGGCATCGGCAAATCAGTCGTCCTCACCGGCTTCGAATCCATCGAGGCCCCGGGCAATGCTGCTGGACTTTGGACTGGCCTTGCGCGACGACGCGGAGATTACGCTCACCGCCGATGGCCAGGTCATCGGCACGCCGGCCTACATGAGTCCTGAACAGGCGGCGGGAGAAGGGCACCGGGTCGATCGTCGCAGCGACATCTATTCGCTGGGGATCGTGCTCTATGAATTGCTGGTTGGAGAACTGCCCTTTCGTGGTTCAAAGGTCGCCGTACTTCATCAGGTGCTGCATGACGAGCCGAGGATGCCGCGTAAGATCAATGAGAAGATTCCGAAGGATCTCGAATCGATCTGTGTCAAAGCAATCGCCAGGTCTCGTTCCGGCCGCTACCCGAACGCGCGCGAGATGGCGGATGATCTTCGCCGATGGCTGAATGGCGACCCGGTTCTGGCGCGTCCCATCGGAGCTGTCGAACGGCTGGGCCGATGGTTCCGCCGCAAGCCGGCCCTGGCGAGTCTGGTTCTTGTGATCGTCGTCGCAATGTTCGCGATGTTTTCCGGAATTCTCTGGCACAACTCCAGGCTCGGCGAGGCGTTGAAACTTGCTGAAAATCGACGTATCGAAAGCGAACAGCAGCGATCTGAAGCGATCGCAAATCTGTATCAGTCGCTGGTGCGGGAAGCTCGTTCGCTCAGGCTGGCGCGGATGGACGGTTATCGGAGTCAGGTACAAGACCGTCTGCGTGAGGCTCAACAACTGGCGTACCCGAAGCAGAACAACGCAGAACTTCGACAGGAAGCCGTAGCGTGTCTGGGGGATTTTGTCGGACTGCAGCCAGTGACCTGGGACGGTTTTGCGGCAGGCACGGAAATCACATCGGTCGCGGTGAATCCTAATGCCACGGAAGTGGCCGTCGGCCTGAACAACGGGACTGTGCTCGTCCGCGACTTAACCGCAAAAACTGATGACAGCAACAAAACCGACGAAACGGCCAGGACTGACATCGCTGAACTGCGGGAGCATGGAAGCGAGATCATTGGTCTGGACTTTGTGTTAGGAGGACGGGAAATCGTTTCGGCGGAACGTAATGGAACCCTGAAAATCTGGTCGCCCGTGTCTAAGAGTAAATGGCAGTGCAGGCAAACCATTTCGACTGGTTCGACGATCGGAGGTTTTTCGATCGCTCCGGACGCGCGACATTGTGTGACCTATGCTGCAGATGCACAGACAATCAGTGCCTGGGATTTGGAAAAGGGAATGACCGTCGGTCAGTTCAGTGGTGCCGATCAGGAATCGTTTCAGCACATTGCCATCAGTCATGATGGGAGGCTGCTTGCGGCCGCCTATACGAAAGCCGAGGGATCGGGTGTGCGGATTTGGAATGTTGCCGAGCAACGAGTGATCCGGGATCTGTCTCCTGAAGTCGATTTTATTGTTGATGTGTCGATCAGTCCGGATGGTCAAGTTCTGGCATGTACCGGTGCTGCGGGTGTCGCTGTGTTTTCGCTGAGTGACTTTCAGCGTCGAATGATGGTCCCCGGCGACTATCCGCGCGATGCGGCATTGAGTCCCGACGGCGGTCTGCTGGCCATCCCGGCCAGTCAGTTTGATGTGGTGCGGCTGTGGAATATCGCGACCAATCGTGAAGTGGCGACGCTGCAAAGTATGAAATCTCCTTTGAGGACGGCCATCAGCCTGAATGGCCATGCATTAGTCGCATCAGGGACGCAGTCGGTGCAGATCTGGAACCTTGCGGGTGACTCAGAGAAGTTGGAGTGTGCGGCCCATGGAGGAGGTGTCCCGGCGACTCAATTCAGTCCCGACGGCCTGACGCTCGCAACGGGGTCGAAGGACCGCAAAGTCCGAATCTGGAAGGCTGCGACCGGTGAATTGCTGAAGACGCTGGAAGGATTTGCGTCTCCGGTGCAGACGCTGGCATTTAGTCCTGATGGCCGGATGCTGGCCACAGCCACGATCGAAGACGGTTGCCTTCAATTCCGGGACACACAATCGTGGGGCGAACCGGTGACGCTTGATCATCCCATTGGATCCAGTATCTGGAGCACGGCTTTCAGCCCTCGTGGAGATTATTTTGCTGCTTGTGGTTGGCAGGGAGTCACGGTGTGGCGTCTGACATCCAGAGCAGCCAATGACGCGGCTTCCTGGAAAGCGGCGTTGGAAGTTGTGGCACGACCCTGCGAAGTACGCTGCGATTTTGTGTGTTTCTCCGATGACAGCCGTTACCTTGCCTGGGCTGAAGCGGTTTCCGGTTTTCGACCTCATGTGTGGGATCTTCAGGAGTCACGTGAGTTGCCGCTGCAGATGCCGCAGGTGGCTTATACGCTGGAGTCGCTGTCTTTTCAGCCGAACTCACACCATCTTGTTTACGTCAGCGGAGATTCTGAGATCGAGATTTGGGATGTCGCAGCAGGCAACCGAGTGGAATCGTTTCCCGGTGAATCGTTGTCGAGGGGCGGATTGCTTTCAGTGCTCAGCTCAGACGGAACCTGGCTTGCCACCGGTGGCGGCGGTCAGTCCGTCGCTGTGTGGGATCTGAAGCGTCGGGAGCGACTGTTCATGCTGCCTCAGGAACGAAGCACCGTTTGGTCAATCGCCTGGAGTCCTGATCGCAGACAACTAGCGGTCGGTTCGTCGAGTGGGAGTATTGTGCTGTGGGACATTCCCCGAATCCGCAAGCAACTCGACGAGATCGGTTTGGCCTGGTGAAACGCAGATGAATCTGGTTCGGGGGTACTCTTGTAGTTAGAGTGAATTCCATGTCCTTGAAGTTTCCTGAAGTTCGTTCGATAAATGACGGTTGGATCAGCCGCCACGGGGTGGCGCGGTGTTGATTGAAAGTGGGATAAGCTTCCAGCTTGTCAGGTTTTGCGTACGATGGAGAAATCAGCGTGAAGCGACAGGGGTTATTTCGAAAAATCATCCGAGGCATCTTCGTGCTGATTCTCGCGATGCCGGTCGTGTCAGCCGATGATCGGTCGCTTGCGTTGCGGATTGATGAGCTGATCGCGGCCAGGTTTGACGGTCGGCAGCCTGCACCGGTCACCGATGATGCTGAGTTTCTGCGACGCATCTGCCTGGATCTCGCGGGGCGGATTCCGACGGCGGATGAGACGCGCGGGTTCCTTGATGACTCAGCGCCCGACAAGCGGACGCAGATGATCGATCAATTGCTGTCCACGCCAACGTATGCTCAGCGGATGCAGGAACTGTTTCACGTCGTGCTGATGGAACGCCGTGGAGACAACGACAAGTGGACACAGTATCTTCGGACGGCTTTCGAGCAGAACAAGCAGTGGGATCAGATTGTACGCGAACTGCTGTTCCCTGACGCTGCGGACGAGTCTC
>JAYTAK010000702.1:0-8235 GCA_043737515.1 Candidatus Kuenenia sp.
GTCCGAGGAAAAAGCGACTAAGCCCATCAAACTGGATTCCGAAGCAGGTCCGGGAGTTTACGCAGTTTTCACAGATTCGAGTCTGGTTGGGAAAACCACGTCCGGAGGAGAATATAAGGTCGCCACGATTCTTCTGATGTCACTTGGAGATATCGTCGTGACTGCCGATTTGATGTCGGACGAGAGCGACTCCGTTGACTTCAAAGCCGCGATCAACGTTTTGAAAACAGGTTTAGTACTCGACAAATCAAAGCCCGCACCGCCGCCGGAACCCGTTGAATGGAATGAAGCCTTTGTAGTATCCATTCCTCGTGAGAAATGGAACATTCGCATGACGGTGCCTGTGCTCCGCGAATACAAAGGGACTTCACAACCGGAACAGTTTCGTTTCACGGCCAACGGAGAAGGAGGATTCAACGCTTCCATTTTCGTGGAAGATGCTGCAGGCAAACCGGCAACACACGAAGCGTGTTACGAGAGCATCTGGGCAGACCTGAGCAAAGTCCCGATTCTGGATGCGGACTCCGTGAAGGTCACGAAGCATGAGAATTTCGTCGAAGTGGCATACGAATTAAAGGTAGAGGACGAACGTATGCCGCACCGAAACTTCTTCTTCGCGTTCGAAGGCAAATGGGTGGATGTCCACGTCTCCGTGTTTCCGAAAACGAAACAGGCTGAGGAAGAATTGGCGAAATTCGGCAACAATTTGAAGTACAGCATGCTCCCTGTGGAGTGACGCCGTGTGGCTGTACCTGCTCCGTGAAATGGAGAAATGAGCCAGCCATTATCGTGCGACACCCGCGTGACGTCTGGCTTTGGGGTCTCCGGCGGCGTGCATTGTGCCGGTCTTGTGGTCGATGAAGATCATTACGGGATGGGCAATCGGCGAAGGAACAGTTCCCAGCAGGTGTCCGCGGTCTGACAGATTTTTGCGGACGGTTTCCGGGATTTCTTCGTTGACCTTGAGTTCCCCGCGCCCCACGAAGGCGGCGTTGCGATCGGGATTGGGATTGAACGAATCCTGGTGATGGTTCATCTGGAATCGCGGAGCTGTCACAGCCTCTTTCGGCGACATGCCGAAGTCGATGTGGTTGAGCAGTACGTTCAACGTTGTCTGATCCTGCACGTCTCCGCCGGCCACGCTGATCGCAAGCACCGGCAGGCCGTCCTTCAGAACCAGTGTCGGCGTTAAGGTGACTCGTGGTCGCTTGCCCGGCTGAACTCGGTTTGGATGATTGGGATTTGTATTCATGCTTCGCACGCGGTTTCCTGTGTTGACTCCGGATGGACCGGGCGTGTTCGTCAACATATTGCAGCTCGGAGTCGCAGCGATCACATTGCCCCAGCGGTCGGCCACGACGCAGGTTGTAGTGTCCTGCTTTGGAATCTTTTCAGTCTCGTTGTCCGGAGCCGCCTCAGTCCGCAGCGCCTGCATCTTTGCAGGATCGCCAGGCCGACGGTCCATCGACGCATGTTGCAGATCGATCAGCGGTCGGCGAAGATTTGAATAGCTGTCGGAGAGCAACTCCTTCATCGGCACCGGCGCAAATCGCGGGTCCGTGTAGTACTCATCCCGGTCAGCGTATCCCAGCTTCATGGCCTCCGTCATCACATGAATACAGTCGGCGGAGAGATGCCCCATCGCGTGCAGATCGAATCCTTCCAGCAGGCGCAGGTTCTGACAGAGCACAGGCCCCTGAGTCCACGGCCCGCATTTGTAGACCGTGTAGCCTCGGTACTGGATCGAGACCGGATCTTCCACCAGCGTTGTCTGAGCCGCCAGATCCGGTTTCCGCTGAAACGCGCCGGTGGCGATGTACCACGCCTCCAATTCGTCAGCAACGTCACCGATGTAGAAGCGATCTCGCGCTGCCGTGAGTTTGTCTTCACGACTTCCCTGAGCAGCACGCTCCGCATCGACCAGTTTACGCAGCGTCACGGCCAGATGGGGATGCCACGCTTCCTTGCCCTTGTCGAGAAGTTCCAGTGTCGGTGTCACCGCCTGCTCAAAGGAAATCGTTCCGTAGAGCTTCAAAAGTGTGACGACCAGATCAACCGCCCCTGGCACCGGTGCTGCCTTCATGCTGCCCATGGACGGGATGCCGTTCTGATAGAACCATTCGATCGCTGCCGGATCAAGCGGTGCTCCGCCGACACCGCTCAGCGATTTGACCTGCTTCGTCTTTGCGTCGTAAACCAGAACAGGCACCTCACCGCCGATCGCAAACGAACCATAGTCCGTGACGGCCAGCGCCAGGATCGTCGCCGCTGCGGCGTCGGCCGCTCGCCCACCACCGTCCAGAATCCTCAGACCTGCCGCCACCGAATCCGCATGTCCCGCCGCGACCGCGCCGTTCTTTCCCGATGCGTGCCATGAGATTTCCTCGGCCAGCGCGCGAGGTTGAGAGAACATCAAGGCGAGGACCGCAAATGGAATTGCAAGAATGTGTTTCACAGGTATCGTCCCTTTTTTGAGGCTGTGACGGATGATTGCGCGTGACGGAACGCACGCTGCAGTCGATGGCAAGCTGGAAGCTTACCCCACGAGTCGTTGAATGTCTGCTGATCGGCTGAATTCGCCTGGTGGGCCGATCCCACGGTCTGCGAAGACCTGACAGGGGTAGTGAAGGCGCATTGAATTGAACCTCCCCTCCCTTCGAACCGGACTGGCGGATCTCCCGCATCCGGCACTCGGACCATAGTGCGCAAATGACTTCCGACCTATGATTGCTCTCCTTGAATCAATCGTCGTTTTTCACCAAGTGCCTGAACTACGGCGGTGTGATCGTCGAACCGGGCGACAAACACTTCCGCCGCAATCTCCGGCGGCAGGCATTGTGAGAACTTCAGGTTCTCAAGGGCGTCAGGGTGTGGGAACGGCCGCACGGTTTCAGGATGCAGGCTGTCCAGGTGTTCAACAATCACATCGAATGTCGATCCTGAAGGAAATTGCAGACTCAGGTTGTCACTCTTGACGTCGCACTGCGGCTTCAGTGTTGTTGCCAGCAGTGCGTTGGCGACACCGCCAGCGAACGTCCACCAGCGAACTTGTCCGTTTGGCTGCCGGACCACAATTGTCTCGTCAACAGTGATCCACGGATGATCGGCGCGCAGTTCTTTGAATTGCTGCCGGGATCGGCTCGACCATGCAGGATCATCCTCTTCCGAGGCAAGGAGTCGGCGGATACTCTGGCACACGCTGTGACTCAACATCTGGCCTTCGCCGAGCCAGCGTGAGCGTCCCTTTTCGTCCGTCGGTTCGACGTAGGCGATTCGTCGCTTCCAATCCAGGTGCTTTGTTTTCCAGCTTCGGCCAGCAAGGACCAGAATCGTTGGACCTTCCTCCTTACGGTAAAAGGTCGATTCGTGGACGTTGCCCAGCTCTTTCTGGCCCGACAAGACTTTGAACAGCGGCGGAGATGTAAAGACCGACAGGATGTCCATAAAGTTGCGTCGGCCGAATGTTGACTCTCCTTCCGGTGCAAATCCCAGAATGCCGTTATCGCTCCAAAGGATGCCGCTGGAAATCATGAACTCCACGAGCTGAGAAACACGCTCGACTGACATTGAAGCAAAACCGGGAACTGCCTTGATGCACTCGAACCACTGCGATTTACCAATCCCCCTCTGCTGAAGAATCAACGCCATCAACTGTTGCGCGAGAATATGATACGGGAAAAGTGGTGCCTGTACCGGTTCAACGTAACCGCGTTTCCAAAGCTCGATCAGCGCTGCCGCCCGCAACAACCCCTCATCACTGGTCGCCAGAAACAAACAGTTGCGAGTCGTAGTTGAACGACGGCCGGTACGTCCCATGCGCTGCAGGAAAGATGAAACGGTGCCGGGCGCATCAATCTGGATGACCCGGTCAAGGTCGCCCACATCAAGCCCCAACTCCAGCGAACTGGTCGCCACAATGACGCAATTCTGGCGTTGAGCAAATGCTTCCTCGGCCTGACGACGCTCATCCATTCCCAGTGAGCTGTGGGACACAAACGTGCTGATGCCGTATTGTCGCAACAGCACCGCCAGCTCTTCAACTCGGGATCGGCTGTCGCAAAACACGAGCCGCTTCTCGCCCTGATGCAGAAGGCTGATCACTTTAGCTGCGTTGGCCAGTGAACCCACAAAATCGAGCTGAACGTCCGGCACCTTTGTATCAGTGCTCCTGGGCCAGACCACCTCTTGCGGTCGTTCAGAGCCAGACGACAACCAGGTCAGCATTTCTGCGGGGTTGCCAACGGTCGCCGACAGACCGATCCGTTGAAGATCACGTCCGGCAAGCCTACGAATGCGAGAAAAGACCGATAGCAAGTGCCATCCGCGATCGTCGCCCGCAAATGCATGGAGCTCGTCAATCACAACGACTCGGACGTTTCGAAAGAAGCTCTGGTGATCGACCTTTTGGGAAACAAGCAATACCTCAAGTGACTCAGGCGTCGTCAGCAAGCAGTCCGGCTGATCAGCCAAAATTCGCTTTCGGTCCCCGTCAGCAGTATCACCATGCCAGAGAGCCGCCCGCCGACCCACAAGCCGCAGGTACTTATCGAGCCGTTGTTCCTGGTTGTTCAGGAGTGCCTTGATCGGACTGACATACAGTACAGACAGCCCTGACCAACCCTCTTCCAGCATCTGGGAGATGATCGGGAAAAACGCGGACTCTGTCTTTCCGCCCGCTGTCGGTGCCAGAATCACCAGGTTGGCCCCGGTCAGGAACGCTTCAATGGACAACGACTGCACTTCCCGCAATTCTCGCCAGCCAAGCGAGTTTACGATGTGATGTTGCAGTGCTGGATGAAGTCGATCGAAAGCATTCACAAGTCTAACTCAATGTCTTCGACACTCGTTGCCCGAGACTCTCGCTCAACCGCAGTCATCTCATGAGAGGTGACGGTCAACTGATAATGTTGACGAGGATCAAAGTCTTCGTACTGGTCGATTCGGTCCAGAATGTCAGCCACCAGTTTCTTGAGGAACAATCGCGGGGCGATCCCCACTTTCCCGCCAAGTTTTCCCGTCAAGGCACGAGCCAAAGAGTCGATGTACTCCGCGTTGGCCAGTCGGCGCACTCGCTCAGGGAATTGGCAGTCGGCGGCAAACAGATCGCGAACCTTTGTCCCGACTTCTACCAGTCGGTCGTGGTCGAAGGCGGTCAGTCGCAGTTGAACGGCTCGAGGATTATCGAATCTCGCATCCGTCTGAAAATCGACATGCAGGCGTTGTGCCAGTGGCTCCAGACGCTGAACACCTTGAGGCCCATCGAAGAAAGCCGGTGTTCCTGTCGTTAACAAATAGAGATTTGGAAACCGCCCGCTGTCGATGTCGTCGATCAACTGCCGCAGGGCATTGAGACCCTTTTCCCGCACGTCTCCTCGCACCCGCTGCAGCGTTTCGATTTCATCGAGAACCAGCACCAGGCCGGTATACCCCGAGTCTTTCAGAATCAATAACAAGCCTCGAAGAAAACTCAACGCTGCATAGTGATCCACGTCGCCTTTGATACCCGCCACTCGTTTCACTGAAGCGGCCACATGAGGCTGACCGGCCAACCAGCCAGCCAGGCCTTCGGCGATTGCATGGTCGCCTGCTCGTTGAGCCGCTCGATAGGCACGCAGTGCAGCAGCAAATTGCGGAGTTGCGCGGGTAATTTCAGCGAGTCGTTTTTCCAGCAGTTCCTCAGCACGATTTGCCAGTCCTTTTTCGTCACCGGGATCGATCGTACCTTCAGCCAGTACATCTTCCTCAAGTCCGTAAAACCATCCATCGACAATCGAACGGAACGCACCCAGGAAGCAATCGTTCGTGGAAAGCTGCTCCATGGCTCGTCGGTATACGGTCTCCAGTCTGTGCAACGGTGTTTCTGTCTCAGAAATTTGCACTTCGGCAGTCGCGAAACCTTTCTTCTTCGCGTACTCCTGCACCCAGCGTCCAAAGAATGTCTTTCCGCAACCGTAATCACCTCGGACGGCCTTGAACATGGCTCCGCCTTGAGCCACATCGCCAAGTTCACTGGCAATGATTGGTTCAAACGGTCGCAAGCCAACAGCCAGAAAATCGAGCCCTCGTTGCGGAACGGTCCCCTTTCGCAGTGCTGCGATAATTTCCCGTCGGCGCTCGTTACTGATATCCATGGTCATTCCAGATCAAACTGGCGAAGCAGTTTTGCGATATTAAGCTCGACACGATTCTCATTGCGGCTGAATGTCAAAATCTCATAGCCATCCACGTTCAGCACTCGCTGCATCTTGGCAATCAAACCATCCAGACCTCCTGCTCGTATTTGCGCCGCATTAGAAAATGCTGCCGGCGTCATGATTCCGCCTTGAGATTCCAGAGCAATAAGGCACCGCTGTACCACTTCATCTTCTGGTGCATGCCGCCTGACAAAATCCTTTTGCACCTTGTACGCAGGGGAAGAAATCAGCCGATCAATCCACTCACACTTTTCAGACTTCTTCGCATCTTTCTTTGGCTTCTTTGAGACCGGCTTTTCATCGGCCTGTTGGTCAAACAGCGATGGCGGTCGCTTTGGAGTCACGATGATCGGTTCGGCTGCCTCAACTTTGCCGGATACAGCAACTAGCGCTGGGGACCACCAGTCTGGTTTGGGCCAAGTACATGGGGTCAGGCCAGAATAAGCGCTGCTCTTGTCAGTCAGAATAATCAACGGACAAATCATTTCCTGCGGTGTCGCCCCGCCGTGATACCCGTGCTGTTGTCGCTTGTAGCGAATCGTTTCCGACCAAGGCACAACGATCTTCCCATTCGCTTCCGCAGGCAATACTCGGTGGCCGGAAACAACGATCTCTCCATCGACACATTTGCCCTTGTTCAACCGCCAGCGGCTTCCTTCGCTCGCCTGTTCATGCTCAGCATCCGCTCGATGCCAGACATGGCCATGATCACTCGCCATGATGACCACACGCCCGGAATCGCGTGCCAGCCGAAGCAAGGTGCCCATCGGTGTAATGCGATTGACAGTCCAGTCGTCGCGAATCTGCGAAGCTGTCGCCAGTCGATCGTCAACGGCATTGATCACAACTCCAACAATGCGCTGATTTTCCGCGAGGATTTTGTCCCTGAGTTCATCCGACACGCCACCACGACTTCCCTGAGTAATGTCCTTCTTGTGGAACAAAACCGGTGGATTGCGACGATCTGAACATTGCACAAGAGCCGGATGCTCGACAAAGCATCGTTGCTCCGTAGAGGCATCACCTGTCTGCAGTTTTCCGCAAAGCAAGCTGGTGCGCGAGTACTTCGTTTCGCTCGGCACCGTCGCAATCACTGGGGCTGGAGCTGTTGATCCATCCTCCAGCATCGCCTCGAACCAATGATCCTGCCGAATATCCTCCATGAGTTCGTGGCAAACTGCCCAGCTCATCCCATCGAGTACGATCAGCAGCACTCGATTGTTTGCCTGAACCACGGGCGCGACAACGTGCTCCAGCACATCTTCAACGCCGATGATTTTTGGATTCCTCGATCCGGATTCGCACCAATCAGCCAAACCGGTTGCGAACTCCTTGCTGAACTTACGATGCCGTTCCGCCACTGCGGCATCCAATGACTGGTACGCTGCCGACAACTGGGCCACATCATCGCCACGCACAATCGACTCTCTGGCCCAGTCCACATACGCCAGCTCTTTCACATAGCCCGACGCCATGTCCGAGAAGGTCGGCGAAGTTGGGACTGGCTGTTTTAACCACCGAATCAGCCTGACCGCCATTTTTGTGCGGGCGATCTGTTCTGCAAAACGGGGCTGCCGCGAGAATCGATGATTCTCGACCTGTTGCTGAAGGTGCTCGCATTCCCGAATGGTCTGAACCGTTGGGTGGGCCACCGCAGCTTTGATCTGCTCACCGAAACGAGACAGGCGTTGCTCATAGCCTTCAGGCGAAAGATTGTTCCGATACGCCGAATCCTCGCAGCGAAACTGTTTCAGAAGTTCATCAGCTCTCTTCAAATGCGACTGAGCAGTTCTGGGGTCGTCGGTCCGCCTGTCCAGATCCGCAAGGGCTTCCGACGACAGCTCACCCAGCATCCTTCCAATTGGCTTGGCGAACGGTTTGTTGTGATGATACTGTTCCAGACGCGCAGCGGCAGCATCCAAAACCGGGTCTGAATCCTGTCCAAAAATCACCTGACACGTTACCGCCAGCGCCAAAGCATCTGGTCCTGCCTCACTCTCCACAAAATCCAAAATCACCTGAGCGGTCTCACCCAGATTGC
>JAYTAK010000703.1:0-8234 GCA_043737515.1 Candidatus Kuenenia sp.
AGCTATGAACTGGCCGTGTTTGCATATCGCCGTGACGGTCATGCAGACGCCATTCAGTTGACGGCGGAGAATCTTCCTGCCGGTATCACCTGTCGCCCATCCGTCATCGGGCCGGGTCAGACGACGGCAAAACTCGTACTGACAGCGGCGATCGACGCTGCGGAACAAATTGCACCGATCAATATCGTCGGCCAAAGCGGTACCGCAGACACGGTCATCAAACATGCAGCACAGGTCGCTACGCTGGTTCACGATCCCATTAACGGACTGCCGCGCGCCGCGCGTCTAACAGAATCACTTGTCACCGGCGTGATGAAAGACGAGCAGCCATTTACGATTCTGGTTGACGCGATGAGCGCTGAATTCAGTCAGGATCAGCAGTTATTGATTCCCATTCGCATCGAAAAACGTAATGGCTTTGACGGCAAGGTGGATTTGAGTTTCTACGGTATCCCCGGTGAAGTCGATGCACCAAACGTGGCGATTGAACCCGGCAAGACCAGCATTGTCGCACGGATGTATTTCAAAGAAAACGCAGCGCCATCCACCAGCACGATTCTGGTGCAGGGCACATCGGCAGTGCCGTATCGCCGTAATCCGTGGCAGGCTGATCGCGCGAAAGTGAAAGTCACCGAAGCCGAAGCCATGGTGGTGGCTCAGCAAGCTGCCGTCACGACAGCCGACGCCGGATTGAAAGACTCGCAACAGAAAGTGGTCGCGCTGACGGAACAGGTGAAAACCATCACTGCGGAACTCGCCACGTATGCGACGCAGCAGCAAAAGCTGCGGGATGACTTTGCGAAGGCCGTTGCTGAGCAGCAGTCATCCATTGAGGGGCTGGCTGCGGTCCAGGCGAAACTGGCTACCGTCAATACATCGGCGAGTAGTACAGCGGATGAAATCAACGTTGCAATTCAGGCCGTCAAAGACGCCTCTGCCGCAGCGGACGAAGCCGCAAAGAAACTGGACGCGCTCAACGCTGGCGCGGCGGACATGGCAAAACAGGTTGCTGCGACGAAGGAAATGGAAGCCACGAAGACGAAGGAGAAAACGACCGCTGAGACGGAAGTGGTCAACAAAACGAAAGAAGTCGAAACGTCGCAGGCCGCTTTGACCGCCGCTCAGAAATCGGTGGAAACGGCAACTCAGGCGAAGGCCGCCGCCGACGAGGTCTTGAAAAAAGCCGAAGAAGCATCCAAGCCAAACAATGTCAACGTGCGCGTGATTTCGGAGCCATTGGTGATCACGATCCATGCGGCTCCGGCGAAACTCACGGCAGCCGTGCCCGACGCGGGCGCGATCAAGCGCGGTGCCTCGGTGCCGGTCAAAGTGACAATCGCCCGCAAGAACAGCTTTGCGGCAAATCTGAAACTGACACTCGTGCTGCCTGAGGGTGTGACAGGGCTGACGGCGGAAGCCGTCGAAGTAGCCGCTGATCAGACTGAAGGCACGCTCACGATTACCGCCGCCGCTGATGCCGCCGTTGGTGATCTGGCAAATATCGTGATCCGGGCTACGGGTGATTTCAATGGCCGGGCGGCATCCACTGATGTTCCGGTGGCATTAAAGGTTGTTGAATAGATTTTTTAATGCAGGTTGAACATCCATGTGCGACAGATAATTCCCATAAGACTTATGGGACGTATAGGACCTATGGTGGATTGCACGATCGACAATACCCGCCGTGTGCTGCACCGCGAATTAAGACAAAGAAAATGACCCCGATGATCAAATCAATATTACTCGCCAGCCTGGCTGTTCTTGTTTGCGGTTCTGCGGCGATTGCCGATGAACTGAAACCAATCGTTGCTGATGCTGTTGCTTTGGGACGACCGGTAGAATTTGAACGCGACGTCTACCCGATTCTCGAAGCCAACTGCATCGCGTGTCATAACGTCACCGTCTCGGAAGGCGACCTGATTCTTGAAAACATCGCGGCGATCCTGAAAGGCGGCGGCACTGGACCGGCGGTTGTGCCGGAAAAGCCTGATGAAAGTCTCCTCCTGAAACTCGCAGGCCGTGGCGAAGAACCTGTCATGCCGCCGATGCCCAACGATCGACAGGCTAAGGAACTCAACCCGAATCAACTCGGAATCCTCCGCCAATGGATCATTGAAGGTGCCAAAGCCGGTGCGGTGACCACAGCTAAAACCATGAACTGGCAACCTATCAATCCGCGTCTGCAGGGAGTTTACTCCCTGGATATTGACAACGCCGGACGGTTCGTAGCCGCCGGACGCGGCAATCATGTGAGCATTTACGATCTGTCACGCCGCGACGTGGTTGGATCCCTGATTGATCCGGCGATTGTTTCCTCCGGCAGTGCCGGGCCAGCCGGAATTGCACATCGCGATTATGTCCATGCGATCGCCTTTCATCCGACTGAACCGATGATCGCAACGTCCGGATATCGCAATGTTAAGCTATGGCGACGCAATGTGAACAACATCACGGGATCATGGTCGATTCCCGCCGATGTGCAGACATGGACAGCCACGGCGGATGGTCTGGAAGTCGGCATGGCCGTCGCATCAAGAGGTCTCGTCGTGGCAAATTCGCTGACAGGTGCCGAACGCGGAACCGTGCCGCTCGACGGCCAGGCGGTATCGGCAATCAGCATTTTCCAGGCGGAACCAAAATGGATTGTTGCCGCCACGGCTGACGCAAAGATCGTCGTGGTTCGCAATGCGGACCTCCAGATTGCACAAAGGTCCGAGCCCTTGCCTGCCGCCATCACCGCACTCAGCGGCGAGCTTTCCGGCGGAAAAATTGCCGCGCTGCTGGCGGACGGCAGCGTTCGATTGCTGACCATTGCTGCAGACACAGGAGTTGTTGCGATCGCCGCAGAGATCAAGTCGGATGCCGGCGCGATTCTGAAAATCAGCGGACATGGTTCTGTGCTGCTCACGGTAGCGGGGCCAAGGACTGTGCAGAACTGGAAGGTCGAAGATGCGACACAGGTGAACCGTTTTGATTTGCCAGCCGACATTGCCGCACTTGACCTGAATTCTGCCACCGATCGAGCTGTCTTTATGCTGGCCGACAACACGGCTTCACTGTGGTCTCCGAAAGAAGCGAAACAGATTGCCGTCTTAACGGCTGACCTGACCGCTCAGCGGCATCTCAAGCAGGGCGAACAGAGGAAAGCGATTCTGGATGCCAGGGTCACCGTGCTCAAAGGGCAGATTGACGAAAACGACAAGGAAGTGGTCGCTCAGAAGGAAGCGGAAACCAAGGCGAAGGCTGAAGTCGAAAAATTTACTCCGCCCCAGGCAGAAGCCAAAACAAAATACGATGCTGCAGTTGCCGTGACCGCAGCGGCAAAAACCGCGTTGGCGGCGAAGACGGACGATGAAGCATTGAAGACGGCCGCCACCGAAGCCGAAAAAGCTGAGGCTGCCGCGAAGGACGTACTCTCGAAGGCGGACTCGGAACTCAGCATCGCGAAGAAGTCCGTCGATTTTGCCACGCAGGCAATCGTGCGGGCCGAACAGCGTGGCGTCGAACGAAAGCAACAGCACGAAGCCGCGACCACAGAAGCAACGGCAGCAAATGTGGTCGTGGAGGAACGTAAACCCCCGGCCGCAGCGCCTGCCGTGTCTGCATTCGCCGGACTGATCGGTGACGGACGCTATGTGACCACCGCCGACGCTTCCGGCACACTTCGAGTCTGGAACGCCATCGATGGTGCAGCGATCGAGATTCTCCCCGGCACGCAACTGGGTTCAACCGCATCCAGCATGAAGACTGCCGGCTCGGTCGCGCTGTTCGCGACTGCGGACAGCAGAATCGTCGCACGATCTGCGTTTCCCGAATGGCAGATGACGGCATCGCTTGGCGGTTCCGAGGACGGCGGCGAATCGGTCTTTGTCGATCGAGTTGTCTCGTTGGCATTCTCACCGGACGGCAGCCTGCTGGCGGCAGGCGGCGGTGAGGCGTCTCGTTCGGGGCAGTTGACACTCTGGAACGTCGCCGACGCAGCGCTGGTGCGTGAGTTTCCAAATGCACACAGCGATACGGTTTACGGGATTGAGTTCTCACCGGACGGCAAGTTCCTTGCATCAGCGGCTGCTGACAAATTCGTGAAAGTGTTCAACGTGGCCAGCGGCGAATTCGTGCGGGCATTCGAAGGCCATACGCATCACGTCATGGACGTTTCCTGGAAAGGCGACGGCACAGCGCTCGCCAGTGCCGGTGCAGACAATGCGATCAAAGTCTGGAATGTGGAAACCGGTGAACAGGCTCGCACAATTGCGACCTACACGCGACAAGTGACGTCACTGCAGTTTGTCGGCATGCAGGATCTGTTCGTGAGCAGCAGCGGGGATAAGCGAGTCTTCTTCCACACGGCCAGCAACGGCCAGCCCGCGCGGGAATTCAAGGGCTGCACTGACTATGTTTACCGCGCTGCTACGAATCCAGATGGAACACTTGTCGTCTCGGGTGGAGAAGATGGCTCCGTCCGTGTCTGGAACGCCGCTGACGCCGCAGAGATCGTCACCTTCGCTCCGCAGCCGTAGTGATATTGCGTGGCTGCGAATGGCACACTCGTTTACCCGCGTGGGCAACGCCCCGCGCTGCGAGCGCGGCCCGCTGGGCACGCGGTTAAACGAGCCAACGCCAACCGCGTGCGGTATGATGGCGTTGTCTCGTAGTCGGCCGAGGATCAGCCGATATCAATCACGGTGATCACTCCACATCGATTTCGTCAGGTTTCTTGTAGAACTGTTTGAGGTCGATGCCGCCTTTGGATTCCATCTCCACGATCTTCAGACGCTGCTCGAGTTTGTTGAGGCGTGCTTCGAGGAATGCGGGCAGTTTCTGAGTTTCGTCGGCGCGCACTGATCGAGGAACTGCGGGATAGTCCAGTTGCCGCTGCAATGCGGCGAAGAAGAACAACGGATCGCGTCCGATATTCGCCTTGGCGATGCGACCTTCCTGATCACCGAACAGCATTTTTGGAGCTGGCGTAGCAGTAGCCTCGGACTCGACCGTCTTCTGAGCACCGCGCGTCGTACGACGATTGTGAAAATGCTGTGACGCCAGATAAACCACTTCTGACAGTTCCTTGCTGCCAAGTTCGTTGCTCAAACGCACAATCCATTTCGTCCAGTCGTCGGAGTACAGCGGGTCGTTCGCCATCGCTCGCAGGCCTTCGGCGTAACCAAGGCGATTACGGGCAATGCATTCGAACTGGTACACGAACAGACCGGATGGCGTTGGAGTTCGTGACCGATAGGCAGCTTCACTTTCCAGAATCTTCAGCGCAATAACCTGTTCGAAGCGGGATTCATCATCTTCCGCACGCTGAATGACATACGACTGAAACGGTGCAAAATAGTGGGGTAATCGGTGCATGGCGTCACTGATGCGACCGCTGTGCAGGATCTCCGTCCGCAGGAAATCGATTGCCATCGGCAACCGCGTCGTCGCCAGAATCTCTTCCTGAATGGTCTGCAGGATTTCCTGTGACGGCACGTTTTCCTGCAGCCGTTCGCGATAGACACGAAAGAAATAGGCCTGTTCGATGTATTCTTCGCGATCGAGAATCGGAGGACGCATTCACTGACTCATTTGAAAAGCAATTTGACACACGACTGCTGCGACAGCACTCAGTGTAGTCGGTTTTCGGATAAGTTGATGCAGCCAGCATTGTTTTTTGAACGCGGGTTTCCGCAGACGATTTGCTAATGACAATTCTGGTATCCAGAATCGCAAAACCCCTGCAAATTTCATGTTTTTCTGGTTCACCGACAAATTAAGTGCGCGTCACACATTGATCGCCATGAATGCGATTCATCCTGAAAGGATGGCGGAAAGGGAAACTCACGATGGAGTGGTGCCCCATGAATATGGGCGTGGCCAACCTGCCGTGGCTTCCACAACTGCGGCATCCGTGAATCGCTGCTTGAGATGATTCTCAATCCGACTGCACTACCACGGACTCCCACTTGCTGCTTAAAATCATTCGCGCCGGGCGATTATGAAACAGAGTAAGACTCTTATCAATTTCACCCACAGATCCTGCGAACGAGCCAAATGTTACAATGGTTTTAGAAGGGAGCTACGTGGTGGAGAGTGGTCGTTGTATGATTGAGTTTCATGACGACTCAGAAATGCCCGGTGTGTAATCCATCGAAACTTTGGACAATCGAAGAGCCTCTCATGTCACGTCGCATTCATATTGTCGGTCGCAAGAACTCCGGTAAGACCACGCTCATCTGCGAGCTTGTCCGCGAATTCACAACGCGAGGCCTGAAAGTGGCGACCGTGAAACACACACACCACCGCCACGAACTCGACACGCCAAACAAAGATTCCCACAAACATCGCGAAGCCGGTGCCGCTGCAGTGGGGATACTTTCGCCGCATATGACGGCCCTGTTCATTCCCACCAAACGTGAGCAGACCGGAGAATCGCGGTATGCTCAGTTTGATGTCCAGTTTTCCGACTGCGACCTGATTCTCGTAGAAGGCGACCTGCAGGCAACGGCCCCGCGAATTGAAGTCTGGCGCAGCACGAGCCCCGAAAGTCCATATGCAGCCAACGATTCAACAATCGCCGCCGTAGTGTCCGATGATGCTCCGCAGGGACTGACGTGTGCCGTATGGAGTCGTCATCACGTCGCAAAGATTGCGGACAACATGCTCAGGATTCAGGGACTGAATACTTGATCCGACCGTAACTCACCGGCCCGCGAAACATTTCGCCTGTCTTTTTCGGAAACAATCTCTGTGTGCGGAATTGCAGGAGCCCTTTGGTGGAAACCTTCACGGGAAATCTCTGCGCAGACTTTGCAGCGAATGACCGACAGTCTTCGCCATCGCGGGCCGGACGCTGACGGACACTACTTCTGGCCCACGGCAGGTGCGGCACGCCACGACGTCGGCACAAAAATCTCCCCGGCGACGCGCGTCTCCGGCGTGGCACTCGGGCATCGGCGACTGAGCATCATCGATGTCACCGGCAGCAGACAGCCGTTGGGAAACGAAGACAACAGCGTGCAGATTACGTTCAACGGTGAAATCTACAATTACCGTGAGCTTCGAACCGAGCTGATCAGCGCCGGACACCACTTCCGCACGGACGGTGACACTGAAGTCATCGTGCATCTCTACGAGCAACACGGATTGGATTTCGTCAAGCATCTTCGCGGGATGTTTGCACTCGCGATCTGGGATGCCAACAGGCAACGGCTGGTGATCGCACGCGATCGAGCGGGTAAGAAGCCGTTCTACTATCGCATGGAAGACGGGCGGCTGTCTTTTGCGAGCGAACTCAAAGCACTGCTCCAGATTCCGGATGTCCCGCGAACTCTCAATCGTCAGGCCGTGCTGCAGTTTCTGACGCTGCAGTATGTGCCGCATCCACACTGCATTCTGGAAGGATTTCAGAAGCTGCCGCCAGCGACAATCGGAGTCCTCGAAAATGGCAACCTGTCACTGCAGGCTTACTGGTCCGCTCCGTATGATCAGCCGGACTTGAGTCGCACGACCGTTGACGACTGGCGTGAAGAACTGGATGCCACTCTGTCCGAAGCCGTTCGCCTGCGACTTCGCAGCGATGTGCCGCTCGGTGCGTTTCTGTCGGGCGGGATTGATTCGACCGTAATCTGTGGTCTGATGCAGACACAGTTGGATCGACCCGTGCAGACATTTTCCATCGGCTTCCCCATCGCAGCTTTTGACGAACGTGCTTTCGCCCGCCAGGCGTCGCAGCATCTGGGCACTGAACATCACGAAGCCGTCGTCACACCCGACGCGCTCTCGATTCTGCCGAAGCTGATCTGGCACTACGACGAACCTTTCGGAGACAGTTCAGCGATTCCCACGATGTACCTGTCACGCATGACGCGAGAACACGTCACCGTGGCGCTGACCGGCGACGCAGGCGATGAACTGTTCTGCGGCTACGAACGCTACCGAGCTGTCAAACTTACCGGCATGACGGACTTTGTGCCAAAGTGGGCACGTCGCTTCGCGTCATCCGTCATTTCGCGACTGCCGACGTCGGTCGAACATCGATCCTTCCGTCGGCGTTTGAAACGACTGCTGGAATCTCTGGCACAGGATCCGGAGCGACGTTATCTGAACTGGATCACGATCTTCAATTCGTCGCGACTCGAATGGCTGGTCACGCCGGAACTGTGGGCTCTTGCAAAAAATGAAGACCCGGCAAGCTGTATTTTTGATGCGTATCAGCAATTTCCAAAGAGGGACTTCGTGACGCGCAC
>JAYTAK010000704.1:0-3611 GCA_043737515.1 Candidatus Kuenenia sp.
TCGCAGTAGACATCTTTGCCTGCGAGCATGGCCTCAATCGCAATCTTGGCGTGCCAGTGATCGGGCGTGGAAATGTGAACGATGTCAATGTCCGCGCGATCGATAATCGCGCGATAGTCGGCAACGCTCAACGGCTCCGCGTTCGTCCATTCCTTCACGAGTCCTGCAGCCAGTTCGCGGCGACTTCCGTCGGCATCGCAGACCGCCACGTAATCACCGAACGGACGAAAGTCAGGGGCACTTCCATGAGGCGCGTCAATTCCCGTCGCCTTCTGGCACCAGCGACTTCCTGTCCCGATGGCCCCCACACGAGGCCGATCATTCGCGCTGACAAAGCCTGCGGCTCGCAGACCGCGAGTTGTCCAGACAGCGGCTCCGGCCCAGACAAGAGAACTCTTTAACAGGTGACGACGGCTGACATTTCTGTGCGGCATGGGATTTGGCCTTTGTACATTCTGAAAGGTGGTGAGACACTGCTCAAGGGGTCGGAAACCTGAAGCGAAACGATTCTTAATCAGCGTCGATCAGCGAAGATTAGCGTTCCCATTCCCTCGCGACTACTCTGTGCAACTCGGAACACTCGCGTTTGTTGTATGCAAAAGGCTCGCAGATTCTCCTCTCCGTTGTTGAGTCATTGAGCAAGCGTTTGACAATGAAGGCAGACCTGAAGGTATTTTCGCCACATGCAACGAGGCGAGCGCCCGCACTGAAATCCCGGCGGCATCGGAATGCGCGGTGACAAGTCCCTCGTCACTTAGTAGACTCAACCGTCCCGCGAAGTGCTCCGGATTGATTCCGCAGAGTTGTGCCAATCCACGAAACGGAAAAGTTCAACGCATGAGCTTTGCGGCGGCATCCATGCCGTCGCAAATAGCAATTCGCCATGCCTCTATCAAAGTGATTCCTATGCGAGGTCTCGTCGCGTTCACTTGCATCGTTGCGATCACCGGGTGCCAACGCGGTGCTTCACTTTCGACAGCTTTTCCAATGCCGACTCAAACGCTGAGATCGATCGAAAGTGCTCCTGACGATCCCCCGATTTTTGTGATCGACGGCGGAGACGATCCTTGGGGCGACTACGGCAGCATTCTCGTCCATGGCATGTGTAACCACGTTGATCGAGACCAAAACGGACAACTGCAGCTAGCACGAACTGGCCCGTTTGTTCCTCCTGTCACATTTCCGGGGATTGGACACATTGTCGTCACAGATCAGATGAAAGTCTCAATGGAGCAGGCAGGTTTCACAGGCATCTCTTTTCGCCCTGTTACGAAGTCACATATAGTGCTCCTGAATTGGCAAGAGTGGGATCTCTCTGACGAGAAGCCGAAACAGTTTCCTCAGTACGGTGAGCCTGAAGGGTACCTTCTTGAAAACGAGCATTCCGCTGCACTTGCCGAATCAATTGGACCGCTTTGGGAAGTTGTGCTTGCAGATTCGGCGAAGGTGCTTCGGCATCAAGGAACTGATTTCAGCGAAACGTATTTCACCTACGTGCCGGGGACGTGGAATGGCAATGACTTGTTTTCAGTAGATGAAAACTCAATGAAATATGCGTCATGGCGTGCGAGACAATGGTTTGATTCCCACTTTCCCCAATGGACGTCTTTTGTTGATGCGGCGCGCCATTAACAGTTCGATTGATCCTTGCGCCATGAATCAAATCTTCCTGTTGAGCCTTCATGAATTCTGTCTTCATGCTGGGTCCTCGTTTTTGCGGGGCTTAAATGCAATCAAGTTTCACGATTGTTGCGAATCACCAATCCTGTAGACTCTGGATTGTTCGTCTGTCGATTGAGCCTCCACCTTAAGAGGTTCCAGGATGTGTTTGAATACGTCAATGTCCCGCCTGTTACTTCTAACCCTCTCTCTTGACGCTTCCGGTGTCGTTGCCGCACAGGACTCTATTTGGGTTGAGGGAGAAGCGGCCTCCAGCAGAAAAGTTCAGCCGCACAATTGGTACAGTGATGCGGTGAAGAAAGAGCAACTGTCCGATGGTGCCTGGATCAGTCACTTCACGGATCAGGCCGACGGTGTCGCGAGCTACACGCTGAATGTCCCTGCCGAAGGGGAATACGCGCTGTGGGTGCGAGCCAGTGTGATTGGTGCGCTGCTGTCGTATCAGATCAACGATGGCAAACCGACGGAGATCGACACGAGCAAAGCCGTCGGTGTGATCAATATTGCCGATGACGGCAAGCCCGATCTGCGAATCATCGGATGGCTGAATGGTGGCAGCGTCCGCCTGAACGCCGGCAAGGCGACGATGACATTCAGAATGCACAGTGGTAACAACCATCACGGCGGCATTGACTGTTTTGTGTTGACAAAGATTCCATTTACTCCCAATGGTGCGATGAAGCCTGGCCAGAAGCTGGGAACAGCCGACGCTGGCTGGTGGGCGTTCGAACCGGATGTGGATCCGTTCAGCAAAGACGCCCGGCTGGACCTGCGCAGTCTGAACGAAAACGTCGCCGGGGAATCTGGCTTCATTCAGGCCGTCGGAGATCAATTCCAGTTGGGGAATGGCAAGCCTGTCCGATTCTGGGCGATCAACACAGGTCACAAGATCTGTGATGTGGATGAGGGCACACTGGAAATGACAGCTTCCCGCTGGGCCAAGCTGGGTATCAACATGGTTCGTATTCACGGAGCGATGTTTGATCGCAAAGGCAACGATCCGACGGTGATCGATCATCACCAGCTTGCAAGAATGCATCATGTCATTCAGGTGCTGAAGCGTCATGGAATCTACACGCATGTCTCGCACTTTTTCCCCTTGTGGATGCAACTCAAAGCCAGTGACGGCATCGCTGGTTCCGCGCTCGGAAAGCATCCGTTCACGCTGCCATACTTCGAGCCGCGCATGCAGCAAATCTACCGCGACTGGGTGAAGCAGATTCTGACAACGAAGATCAACGGCAGGGCACTGATCGATGAGCCTGCTGTGGCCTGCGTGGAAATCATCAACGAAGACAGCCTGTTTTTCTGGACGTTCAGCGCGGCTGCGATTGGTGACGGTCCGTTGGCAACTCTGGAGATCCAGTTTGCCGCTTGGCTGACAAAGAAATACGGCAGTCTCGACAAAGCATTCGCTGCCTGGGGAAAAGAGCGTCATCAGCGAGACAACGTCGATTCCCCACGAGCCGCCGTGCTGGACGCATGGAACATGACTCGCGATGGCATGCAGGGCGAAGACAAGCGAAAACGCATGACCGATCAGATCGCGTTTCTCGCCACCACACAGCGAAACTTCTACCGGGACACCGCGGCGTACATGAAGGAACTCGGCTGCAAGTCGCCGATCTCCGCCAGCAACTGGACGACTGCCGACAATCTGGTGCTGGGCGGAGTTGAACGGTGGACGTATCTCGCCACGGACGTGATCGACAAGCACGGTTACTTTGGCGGCAGGCACGAAGGCGATGCGTCGGGCTACTCAGTTCGCGAAGGCCACACCTATGAAGACGCCTGTGCCCTGACTGACCCGGAATCTGTTCCGATCAGCTATCGGCAGATCGCCGGCAAGCCTCACATCGACAGCGAGATTGCATGGAACAAGCCGAATCGCTTCATCGCCGACAGCAATCTGCTCGTCGCCAGCTACGCCG
>JAYTAK010000705.1:0-18806 GCA_043737515.1 Candidatus Kuenenia sp.
TCCGCACCACCGCTGAACTCGTTCAGCAAGCCCTTCATCCGCGTCTGGAAAGCCTTGGCGTCGGACTCGAACCCATCCTCGTAGAATACGTCGAAGACGAGCTGCACGAGGGCGTTGCGACGCTGCATGTGAGTCGAATTATTCTGCCCATTGGCTTTGAAATCACCGCCACCGACCACAATCTGGACCACCACCTTCAGGCCTTCGTGGTTGTACGCATCATCGACGAGATCGACGAACTGGTCACGAAACGCCTTCGTGAACGGTTTCTTTGTGATATGCAGCGACTTCTTGTACGGCAAGTTGAACTCGCGACCGCTCGCCGGCAGACCGAACGTACCAATCTCACGCACACCCGCGTCGGCGATGAATGAGAGGTCCGCGGGGCCTTGAATGGGACTGCTGAGGAGCGACACCAGGAGGTTTGGGAGAGACACCGCGTTATCGACCGCTTGCACGACGGCCTTGATTTCGTTCACGCCGCTCGCATCTCTGCACATAGTCTCGATCAGCAGCGCGCCAGGTCGGAGTTGGCCGAAGTCGTCCGATACGGCCGACAGGAAGAAATCGATGCCCTGCGGCAGAAGACCGCTCGCCTGTCTCACTGCCCACTGTCGAAGTTGTTCCATCGCAGCGAAGAAACCACTCTTTTCGTAAAAATACGTGCGAGAGTAGCCCTCCGAATCGGGGTACTTTCTATCGGGCACAAGATCGAAAGTGATTTTCGTCAAGACGCCCCAACTGCTGGGACCGCCGCCGAGTACGGCGCGGAACACGTCATCGGCGTCGAGCGCGCCAGGGATCGCCGCAACTGTCGGCTTTGTGAACGTGCTTTCCGTGTACACGTTGGGGCCGGGTTGTTGCTTGAGCGTCACCATCTTGAAGGAATGCACCCAGTCCAGGGTGGCGCCGAGACTGCGAAGTTGATGGCCAATGCCGCCCGTCTGCACATGACCGCCGAGCCTCACGAGCGGGCACTCGCCGTGCGGAATAACGACACCTTTCGCGAGCAGCTTTTTCGAAAGGTCTTTCAGCGTGACGCCGGGGCCTACCGTGACCTGGGTCGGGGTTCCCGCGGAAGGGGAGAATACGACTTTGGAAAAGCGATTCATGTCCAGAAGCAGTGTTTTGTTGCCGCCCGACGAGAGGCCGCAGTACTGGTGCCCGCCGGACCTGGTCACGACCTTGAGGTTCTTTCCCGCTGCGAATGTGACAGCCGCCACGACGTCCGCCGCGTCCAATGGCAGGGCGACGTACTGTGGAGTCATGCGGGACACCACGACCTGCGGCGAGTACGACGAAACGGCGTACTGTCGGATTTGTTTATGATACGACAGCCCGCTGGTCGAGTCGTACACGTCCCCCTTGAAGCCAGGGATAATGGTGCTGCCGACTCGGTTGCTCGACACCAGGCTGAAGCCGAGTGTCGGCGTGAGCCCAGGCAAGACTTCAACGCCGCGCAGGGCAGACCTGGTTGCGGCACGCCGAACGATCGCTCGGCTCGCGACGGCGGCGGTGGGCGAGACCTTGTCGGCGGGGATGGCCAAAGCCATGCGTCGCCGAGCATCCAGCCCGACCTTTGATGCGGCATGTTCGTCGGACATCTCCGCGCGGGCGAGAACGTCCCCATTCGATGTGAGTTGAAGCTCGGCCCATGCACGCACACCGGGCGCACGCTCGCGACCGGTGCGAGCGCTGACTCCGATCGCGAAATCGACTGCATCGAGGAACGGTTTCCGAAACTTGGCGAATGGCCGAGGCACCGCGTTGCTGCCAAACCGTTTCAAGACCTCACCTTCCGTCGCGGCGTTCGGTCCTGTTGCCACCCAACCAGCGACGCTGCGACCGGGACCGGAAACCCGAGCGGAGCCGGAGACTGTGAGTTCTGCGCGTTGAAAAGCCGCCTGGATGACCGCTTCGGTAGCCTCGCCTTCAGCGTCGCCGTGTCCGGTGACGCGGACGATGACGAGCTTCATTGCATACGCGGCCGACGTCACGCGGACGCTCAGGTCGATGTCCCTGGGGACCGAGCCACCGGTGCCGAACAGCGCGTCGCACAGTTTGGCGAATGACTTCCGCTCATAGGCCACCATCCACGCCTGCATCCAACGGTCGGATTCATCCTTCTGCGAGGCCGTGGAGTCAAACACGATTTTCGTGATGACTGCGGGGCGGCCTCCGGCCAGGAAGTCGCGAAGTGCCTTTTTGTGCAGCGTCCTGGTTCGACCGGCTCCGATTCCGTCGGTAGGTACGACCTCGGCCTCGACGACAGCGTCGCGGAGCGGGCCATGTCCGGCTCCGCTGCGAAGAAAAGGGGATGCGTCCATGCTGAGAACGGCCGAGACAATGCTCTGCGTCGGATTGTCGTCGAGCGGGAGAAAGACACCCGCGGCGGCCAGCTTCTCAGCGACGTCGGCAGTCGTCGCTGACACCTCGACCGTGACTCGTTGGCCGTGAACTTCAACGTCCCGAAACGCCTCCATGCTGATGATCGCTGCAGCCTGTTTGCTCAAAGCGGCTGATCGACTCACATCGGGGGCTGTAACGCGGTGGCCGCTCCGAACGAACACGCTCAGATCTGCAGCTCGCGCCAAACGCAATGCTCGTTCGACGTCGCCTGTCGACTCAGGAATGAGGACCGTGGGCTTTCCGCGAAACTCCGCTTGAGCCTCGTGCGACGACGTGATGCGTCCTGTGAAGGACGATTCGAGTGCCTGGGCAGCCATTTTCGTCAAGGTCGGCATCGTGATGTTCCTGCGGGTCTGTGGGGCGATGAAACGGTGGGCTGGAAAGAATTCTTACTCACGCACGAAATGTTGCTTCGCACCTGGATTGCTGAAGCTGCTGGTCCACCATTCGATTCGAGCCGCCATTGGACAGGACGCAGCCAAGCCGCGAAAGTCGCAAAGGGGTTACTGACGAAACAGTCTTCAACCGATATTTCCCATTTGGGTTGAACCTGGAACTGATCCAGGCTCGCTATACTTACGATTGTAACAACTCCTTCCCCCCGGTCCAGCGCGTGAAAGCTCTTCGACGATATCCCCGCGCCCCACTCAAGCAAGCCGCGATTCGGGCCGGGGACGGAGTCCACTGGAGCGCAAGGGCCAGGACATTGAATCTCCTTGTCAAGTTATACTCCGCGCGGTCAGATTTAAGGTTTTGTGAGCGGCAAGGCGCTAGCCGCCGGTGTTGAACGAATGCACAACCCGCGGCTAGCGCCTTGCGGCTCACTCAACAACACGTCCCTCAGTCCTGGCCGCGCGGAGTATAACTGGCACTTGGATTGCTCCCGCCTGTAGTACTCCCTGAACGGAATTCTGGCGTTGGTCCCTGGACTGGTGTATGCTCTCTTCCTGCGATACAGGAGGTTGTGCTTTTTGGCGAACGGCAGGTACAGACTTTCCAGCGTAGAACGATTGTCCCAATCGTTCATGAGCAGTTGGGACAACTGCTCTACAATGGATTGGTACATCATTTTCTGCTGATCGCCGTTGGACATTGTGAAGGGTCGTCAATTGGAGACTCGGGTCTACGAACAAGTACTCGATGAGATCGTCCGCTACCTGACGCGACTCGACGTGGCGAACTGGCGGGGGTTTGAGCGGCAGACGTTTGAGTTCTCGGAGCGGGTCACGGCGTTGATTGGCAACAACGGGACGGGGAAAAGCTGTTCGCTCGAAGCGTTGGCGGTGGGCCTGGCCGGTTAGTGTGGCGCAGCCGTGCAGAAAGCCGTGCTGGCGGCGATCGGGCGAACGCAATTCGCGGCGGATAATTACCGTAGGGTGGGACAAGCAACCGGCGACCATCATGTTGAGTCTCCATCGACAAGCCGCCCCGCCAACACCAAAAAGATCGCACAAGAGTCGTCGCCGGATGCGCCGGCCCACCATACACGCTCCAGCAGCCAGAGGCGCCCCGACGGCACAAAAGGTGGGCCGGCGCGAGTGACCCGGTTGGCAAGTGGAAGCGTTCGGGATGCGGATTCTACGGTTGAGACAGTGGGAGACGATGTATCGCTCGCTGGTCCCACCCTACGGCCCGGTATTACCGTCAACCGCAGCCTGGGCAAAGGCACAGGAGGCTCGCAACGATGTTTGGCGGGCCAAACCCGAAGCGAAATCGACCACACGAAAACGTGCTGGTGGCAGACTATAACCGTGCCCCGGTTCACGAATCACAAGAGTGAGACGACAAACAATCGAGCGATGAGGAACGGGTTGCGGTGCGGGGAGCCAGAAAAAGCGTCAGCGTGGGCCGCAAATCCCAATCCCTCGCTGACACTATTGCACGAGGCCCTTGGTGAGCTGCAGGAACGCGGTTTCGAGGTTGACTTCTTCTTCACGAAACAGCGTCACGGAAAAACGGGCATTGACGAGTTCGGTGGGAATGACGCTGTAGTCTTCCACGGTCGGCTTCAGCGTCAGTTCCAGCATGTTGTCTTTCTTGATCGTCACCGATTCGGTGCAGTCCAGTTGTTCGAGCAGCCTCGCAGCTTCTTCGTGGCGTTCCCGGACACGGATGTTCAACAGGATTCGCTGGCGTGCCTTGCGCATGACTTCCGCCACGTTGCCATCGACGATCATGTGTCCCTTTTCAATCATCCCGACTCGAGTGCAGACGTCGGCAAGTTCCGGCAGAATATGACTGCTGACGATGATTGTCTTTTTCATTTCGCCCAGGCGTTTAAGCAGATTACGGATCTCAATTCTCGCCCGCGGATCAAGGCCGCTTGCAGGTTCGTCCAGCAGCAGCACCTCGGGGTCGTGCAGCAGCGTTCGGGCCAGACCGATCCGCTGTGTCTGACCGCGAGACAGCTCATTGACCATCGCGTCTCGCTTGAACGACATGTCCACGAGTTCAAGTTTCTCTTCACAGACCTTGCGGCGGGCAGGGCCTTTGATGCGGTATGCGGCGGCGAAAAATTCCAGGTATTCCACCACTGTCATGTCATCGTAGACGCCGAAAAAGTCAGGCATAAACCCCACCAGACGGCGAATCTCTTCCTGATCCGTATAGATCGATTTTCCGCAGACGTAGGCTTCGCCGTGATCCGGATTGAGAAGCGTCGCGATCATGCGCATGGTCGTGGTTTTTCCGGAACCGTTTGGTCCGATAAACCCGAACACATCGCCGTCTTCCAGCTTCAGTGTGATGTCATTTGCGGCGATGAGGTTGCCGTAGCGTTTGGTGAGGTTGCGTGTTTCGATCATGGAAGTGTTTCAGTTCAGACGAACGATTGGTTGGGTTTGGTTTGAGACCTGGACTGTGCATTGAGGCACAAGCTTTTTCGTTTAACGGCAAGCCGCAGGCGTCGGCAAATCCAATGAAAACTGACGCCTGCGGCTTGCCGTTAAACGAATCATACCAAATGACTTGTGCCTACCTGCTTTATCTCACTGCGTTAAACTTATTTAGTCCCGTCAGCGGCGGACGGCGGTTCGGCCATACGCGAGTCAGTCGTGCTGCCGAACCGCATGACAGGCAGCAGCAATCGGACAACTGTCTGCGATTCAGTCGGCATCACCGTGGTTCCGTTGACCACCATTTCAGACAGTGGCCCATCCAGTGTGCCGAGGACAAGGGCCGTATTCAGGTGAATCACATCGCTCATGTCATCATGTCGCAGGGCGTTGTTCTGTAATTTCACAAACGTTTCGCCACCGGGAACTTCGTACAGCGACACCATCGTCAGGATGTCCAGCGGATTTGTGCCCTGCGTGTTGTAAAATGACTTGATCTGAATGTGATTCGGTGCCGCCAGGGTCGTACTTTTGCTCGGAGCCGCACGTTCCGGCGTTCGGACACCTTTCAGGAATTCACGCAGGTCGGAAACTTCGACCGAATTGTTGTCGCGCGACCACGGTTTTCCGGGTTCAATCACTGACGCTTCGGCACCGGCTTTGGGGGACGGACGATACACGCGTGTGCCGAACACGACAGCCCAATCGCGAATCGGCGACGAAAGATGATGGGTGAATTCGCCCTCCAAAAGACCACTCGGCGGTACGCGCAGGTGCGACTCGACGACCAGGGACGCAGAAACATCTGCAGAGGTCTCCGTCAGGAATGCCATCGATCCATCGGTCAGCATTGGGACTGATGAAAACCCGGAACTCTGCCCGTTGAGGCCATCGCTGCGATGGCTCAACTGTCGTCCCAGTGCGACGCCGCCTTCGCGATACAAGCCACCGTAAACATCTTCCGCTCGTCCATGCCAGGACACGGTCATGTGTGGGTTGGTCGCCTGGTATCCCGTTGTAGTCGTGATCGGAAGTGGCTTCGCGGAAACAGAGATATGGCCGGAATCGGCTGCCGAAACACTGTCCCAAGAACGCACGCGGATCGTTTGCCTGGAACCGGGTTGGGCCACATCCAGCAGATGTACCTGCCGCACGACCAGTGCCGCATCCCTGGTTCCAACCCATGAAACGGCGAGCGCACAAGTGGCAAGGATCATGATCGGAAACGTCAGCCAGGTGAGCTGTGGTTTCTTCAGCAGCCGCACAACGATCAGATAGTCCATCGGCCCGATCACCAGCAGAAATACGAGGATCAGCAGCATGACACTCCACGATGACCAGCGATCTGCGGCAGGAACCGCATCGGACACCGCCGCCAGTTGGGTGGCTAGATCGGAGACGCCGGAGCTGGAAATTCGTCCGCTGCGGGACGTTCGGTTTTCTGCCAAATCCAGATGCTGGCTAAAGATCAGCATTTCGTACAACTGCGGCAGCGATAGCCACTGATTGACGGGTTTTTGATTCAAATCGACCGCCACGACGGAGATCATTCCCGCTCCATAACTCACACGCTGCATCAGCGGCCCGTTGATGGAATCGACAACCGACCATGCCTGATTTGATCGCAGTTTCATGATCGGCACAGGCTTGCGGAACGTCTGAAGCTGGCTGGAGCCTGACACAAAATTCTGCAGCGCAGACAGGTCCTGACTATACATCAGCGTCGGTTCAATTTGAAAAATCGGCTGCAGCCAGCTTCCGACAGTGGATTGCAGCAACTGCGGCAGGTTCATGCCACAACTGACGATCAAGTGTCCGCCTGAGGTCACCCATTCCTCAACTGCCTGTCGCTGCGGTTCCGACAGTTCATAGTGATCGAAGAGCATCAGATAATCGACGGAGTCCAGTCCGCGACGTGACGGGGGCAGATCGCCGAGTGATTCCAATGACATGACGGCGAGGTACTCGCCGGTTGCTTCACCGGCAGCCAGGTCATTCGCCAACGATTTTAAAGCATCCGGCACGCCGATCGTGGCGAAGGTGAGGGGGCGATATGTCATCAGCGTCAAGTCTGACGGTAAAGGTTCGATTGCTACGGGAGTCTCCGGGATGGCAAACTGCCTGCTGCTGTGACATCGGATGCTGTGTTCCCACAGAATATTGTCGCCGGTGCCCAGCAGACGAACGATGATGTTTCCATCAAGGCGACCAGTCATAAAGACGGAGGTGACTGCGATATTTCCGGAACCGTCAGCGGTTGTGGTGGCCACCGTGTCTGCACACTGATCGCCTCGGGCATCACTGGCAACGACCAGGACTTTGATTTCAGAACCGCCTGACAAACCGCCTGCTTTCAGACGAATTGGAGTCCAGCATCCGACTCGGCCCAATCCGCCAAGTCCCACGCGAAGCATCGACACGTTGACGCCACTGCCTGTTGTCGTGGCTGCGGTCGGGTTGCTCTGTCCCTTGGCAGGATCACTTGCACAAATCGACAGTAAACAGACGCTTGTCCACGCCAGTGCGATCCGCATCAGAGTTTTCGTGCGACCAGTTGTCGGCATTGTATTGGACAGCATCGAGTTGGGTCAGTGGACTAAGGGGATGATGTGACTGGCCGGAAGGTATTCTTCACGCGGTGCGAATTGACAATGGCGAGCGGCTGCCTCATTCCTGGCCGCGTAAAGAATAATTCGGCTGGCGGATTCGGACAACTTCGAACCGCCTGCCTCTGACAAAAGCCTCCTTTGTCTCGGCTCGACTCGGAGAGTCCTGCTTCTACGCGAATGTGCCCCAAAATGCGGGGACAGTTTTGAAAACGGCCATTTTCGTCAGGATTTTCCTGTTCACAGGCTTCGGAAACTCATTCTTCCCTGGGATTTCCATCTGTTCCCAAACCCCGGTCAGGCATAAGAATGCGTCAGTCAACGATCGCCGCGTCTGAACAGTGAAACAAGGTTACCAAGTTGTCCGGGGTTCAAGGGTTACCACAGGGAAGTCAATCCAGGCCAAAGGCACGCCGCAAGCTGTCGTCCAGGAAGCTCCTCCGCCGCTTGCTCAGGCTGGCGCTTGAGTATCGTGGTCCCTGCACGGCAGTTGTGCTGATGCAGATCATGCTCGTCGTGTTGGGGCTATCGACTCTGGGCATCACGGGCCTGGGAATCGACTATCTGTCTTCACAAGTTCTTAAGAATTCCGCGCCGCCTCAATGGCCGCTGGGACTGCATCCGCCGGACGCCTGGAGCCCACTGCAGGTCATCACGGCACTGTCTGGCCTGGTTCTGGGTGTCGCAATGCTCTCGGCCGCGTTGAAATACCTCGCCGCGATTGCGTCCAGCGCGCTGTCGCAGGAAGTTCTCGTTCGGATTCGAACGGACGTGTATTCAAAGCTGCAGCAACTGAGCTTCAACTTTTACGACGCCGGTGAAAGCAGTTCGATCATCAACCGCGCGGCCGGTGACGCGAGCAATGTTCGTGCTTTCGTAGACGGCGTGATCATCAAAGTTCTGACGGTGCTGCTGACACTGACCGTCTATCTGGTGTATATGCTGAAAATGCATGTCTGGCTGACGGTCGTCTGTCTGGCCAGTACGCCGCTGCTGTGGGTCGGAGCTGTGGTCTTTTCGAAGCTCGTGCAACCCGCGTATCGCAGTGCCAGTGACCTCAGCGACATCATGATTCGCACATTGGTCGAAAATCTCCAGGGAATTCAGGTCGTCAAAGGGTTCGCGCGCGAATCTGAACAGGCAGCAAAATTTCAGGAAGCCAATCACAATATTCGGGATCTGAAGGAGACCATCTTTGTCAGGATTTCGACGTTTCAGCCCGCGATGGGATTGTTGACTCAGATCAACATGCTGGTCCTGATCGGCTACGGCGGGACGCTTGTGATCCGCGGTGAACTGGCGCTGGGCACCGGGCTGTTTGTGTTCGCCAATCTGCTCCACGAATTCGCCAATCAGGTTTCGCAGATTACGAACATTGCCAACAGTATTCAGACCAGTCTCGCCAGCGCGCAGAGAGTGTTCGAGGTGCTGGACGAACCGATTCAGATTGCGACGGCAGTGAACGCAAAACGCCTGCCGCGAATCTGTGAATCCATCGAACTGTTCGACGTCTCATTCGGATATCAACCGGATCGCACCATTCTGCATGATGTTTCGCTGCGCATCCAGTCGGGCGAGTGCATTGGAATCACCGGCCCCACCGGATCGGGCAAGACGACTCTGCTGAGTCTGCTGAAGCGATTTTACGACGTTGATTCCGGCAGCATCTGCCTGGATGGTGTGGATCTGCGTGAACTGAATCTTGACGACGTGCGGCGTGCAATGGGCATCGTGTTTCAGGAAAGTTTTCTGTTCAGCAACACCGTCGCCGCGAACATTGCGTTTGGAATTCCTGATGCGTCGATGGAACAGATTGCGGCGGCGGCAAAGATCGCTGCGGCAGACGAGTTCATTCGCGAACTTCCGGACGAGTATGAATCGATGGTCGGTGAACATGGTTCAAATCTGTCCGGTGGTCAGCGTCAAAGACTGGCACTCGCGCGAGCCATCGTGACGAATCCCTCTGTTCTGCTGCTCGACGATGCGACAGCGTCCGTCGATCCGGAAACCGAATTCGAAATCCGCGAGGCGATCGTGGCGGCGATGCATGATCGCACCACGATCGTCGTTTCCAGCCGCCTGAGCACACTCAGTCAAACCGATCGCATTGTCGTGCTGCAGGAAGGCACAATCAGTGCTGTCGGGACTCATGACGAGCTGCTGGAGTCCTGTCCGTGGTATCGCGAACTCGCGGAACTTCAGGGCTTTTCCAATGGCGAGCGGCTGGGCGTCAGCCCTCCGAGCATTTCATTGGTGAAGCATGTTGGCTGAAGTAATTCAGTTTTCAAATCTCAAATCTCAAATCTCAAATCTCAAATCTCAAATCTCATGTCCCGCGTCGCTACACTTCAAAAATCCATCACACGCCACATCGAACGTGAAGACGAGCCGCGTCAAAAGCCGCTCGACTTCAGACTCATCGCGCGACTGATGGATGCCACGCGTCCGTACGGCAGCAAACGCTTCTGGCTGCTGGTTTCCGTCGTGATCCGGGCAGTGCAGTTACCTGCGCTGACGTGGTTCATTGCGGCGTTGATTCGCGGCCCGATTGCCAACAAGGATTCTGCCGGTGTGATTCAGGGAGCAATCGCTTTCGCTCTGTTGGCGATTTCCACTCAGTTCGTGATGCACTACCGCCAGCGACTGGCGCTGGAACTCGGGGAATCGGTCGTCACAGACCTGCGGAATCAATTGTTTCGGCACATGCAGCACATGCCCATGCGGTGGTTTCACACGAATCGGATCGGCCGCGTCATCAGTCGCATGACGTCAGACGTGGAAGATATTCGCATCGGTGTGCAGGAAGTCTTCTATGTGACGCTCGTGCAGTTTATTCAGATGGGAATCGCGGCGGCAGCGATGATCTGGTACGACTGGTCGCTGTTCCTGATCGTGCTGGGACTGGCACCCGTGATTTGGGCGATCAACAGGCACTTTCATCGACGGTTGAGCACCGCGCTGAGGAATATGCGGGAATCATTCAGTCGCGTCACTGCCACGCTGGTGGAATCTGTGGTGGGGATTCGCGTCACCCAAGGTTTTGTTCGTCAGCAGGAAAACGCCCGCATCTTTGAAGAACTCTCGCTGGATCATTCTCGCTACAACAGCAAGGTGTTGAAGACGCACGGCAAGTTTCTGCCGCTGCTGGAACTCAACAGTCAGATTTTCATGGCTGTGCTGCTGCTGGTTGGCGGTTATCGAGTTCTTACGCCGGGCCATACGACCGAAATTGGCGATCTGGTCGGCTTCTTTTTCATGGCCAACCTGTTCTTTTCACCGATCTCGATTCTGGGCAACCAGTACAATCAGGCCATGACTGCGATGGCGGGTGCCGAGCGACTCTACCGCCTGCTGGATACGGAGCCGGAATGGGTTGATCCGCCGGATGCCTTGCAGTTGAGCACCATTCGGGGTCATGTGGAATTCAGGGATGTCACGTTTGGATACGATGCGGATCGGCCGGTGCTGCATCAGATTTCTTTCAAGGCGAAACCCGGAGAAATAATCGCTTTGGTCGGGCACACGGGCAGTGGGAAATCGTCGATCATCAATCTGGTTTGTCGATTCTATCTGGCTGATTCCGGGCAGGTGCTGATCGATGGGCACGAGATCCGGAAGATCGCCGGTCATGCTCTGCATCGTCGGATGGGGATTGTGCAGCAGCAGAACTTTTTGTTCAGTGGCACGGTTGCTGAAAACATCCGTTTCGCAAGACCAGAAGCCTCCGACATCGATATCATCGACGTGCTCCGAAAACTGGACTGCGAGGACCTGCTGACCGCATTGCCGGATGGGCTTCAGACGCGAGTCGGTGAAGGCGGGGCTGCAGTGAGTTCCGGGCAACGGCAACTCATCTGTTTTGCCCGCGCCATGCTGGCGGACCCGGCGATCCTGGTACTGGATGAAGCCACCAGCAGCATCGACAGTGCCACAGAATCGCGTCTGCAAAACGCCCTCGAAGTCCTGCTCCACGGTCGCACAGCATTCGTCGTCGCGCATCGCCTCAGCACGATCCGCCACGCCGATCAGGTCATCGTGCTCGACCACGGCAGAATCGTCGAACGCGGCACACACGACCAATTGATCACTCACGACGGAGTCTACGCCGGGCTGTACGAACGCTTCTCGCAGCATTAGCTTTGAGGATCAAGTCTCAATTGGAGCAACGTGGCCGCTCGCACGAAGCGAACTTATAACATTCCGTCAAGAGCACCGCCCCATCCGGTCCCTGTGGATCCGCATCATGCGATCTGACTCGATGTTGCTGAGTTTCGCTCGCCACCATTTCCAGGGCTCTTTCGAGTTCCGTTGCTGACGGGTATCGATCTCTCGGGTTCCTCGCAAGCATTTTGGTAATCACCGAATCCAACTGCGCCGGAACGGCCATGTTCTTTGACCGAATCGATTCAGGATTTGCTGTCAGGATGAGTGCGATCGTGGCTGCCAGCGTTCCGCCTTCCAGCGATGGCCGACCGGTCAGCAGGTGATAGAGCGTAGCTCCCAGTTGATAGATATCAGATCGATGGTCGAGCGGATAACCGCTGCCGAGCTGTTCCGGAGACATGTAGCCCACATCGCCCAGAACGTCGCCCGCGTTTGTCAATCGTGCGGAGCCGGAAAGTTCAATGTTGCGGGCCAGGATGAGGTCATTCAGCAGAGTCTTTCCGTCAGACTGCCGCAGGAGAATGTTGGACGGTCGGATATTTCACTGTAACGATCGGGTTGACACTCACGCCAAAGGTGCGAGCGGTTGCGTGGTCGATGTGTTTCAACCTGGTACCGTCAATCACTTTCTCCGGCGCTACGGTTGAGCGGCTGCAATCCCTTGAACTATGCCGCATTCGTGGTGAGCAACGATGGGTGTCGGAATCGAAGTTGTTCGAAATGCCATGCACGGGCGATACGGCAGGCTGGCAGCGGCTCACAGGCCCGCTTCTGGAACCGTGCATCAGTGGTGCCGTCGATTCATTGGCCGATGTGAGCGGACGGGTTTACTACCGGTATCTGAAGCCATTTGAGGAACTCCCCGTGGTCGATGGAATTGAACCCAGCCCTGCGGCTGAAGATTCCTATCTGGCCGCATTCAAAATGCGAACTGGCTCGCCTGCTCAAACTGGATCCAATTGATGGCGAAATCTGTATTCCGTTGAGCGTTACCTGAGGGTATTCCAATGAAGAAATCAAAGTATCTGCAAATTCTGGCCAGTTCTGTGGCATCCGGTTTGAGCATCAAGGATACGTCTGAAATCGCCGGTTGCACGGAATCGACGGCATACAGCCTTTCGTGTTCCGACGAGTTCAGGATCGAAGTGAACCGCCTACGATCGGAAGCGGTTGAGCGTGCCGTCTCGATCCTGAGTCACAAGGCAACGAAGGCCAGCAACGCTATGGTGAAGCTGCTCGACTCGCAGGACGAAAAGATTGTCCTGGCGGCGGCAACGAAGCTGTTGTCGATACTCCCGCCGTTGCAGAACTTGGCAGAACTCCACGCTCGAGTCGATCGGATTGAAAGCAAGGCATCTTTGATGATTGCGAAATGAGATCGGGCGAACGGTGTTCCTGCGGCGTGGGCAGGATGCGAACCAGAACAACGATTATGCGCGGCTCGTCGCGCGTTCGATATCTGGTCTGCCCTGATTGTGGCCAGACCGGGAAGGAATCATTTTCACTCGATGACATCAGACGACCTGTATTCATGTTTGCTATGCGTAGCAACGCGGCATCTTCCACTACTCCGGAACCGCGTTAGGATTCCGGCAGTCATTCACACTTCTCAGGTGCATGAACCATGAACCACATCGACAAACAATTCAACGCAGCCGCACGACGCATTCGGGCGGAACAGGCCAGCGGTCCGCGAGTCATCAGACTTGACGGTGCGATCGGGCAGGAGCCAGGCGAGATTTCCGCCCGGTGGTTCCGGGCACAATTGCCCGCCGATGGTTCACCGATCGAAGTGAAGTTTCACAGCGAAGGTGGCAGCGTGCTTGAGGCGTTTGCGATCCATGATGCGGTTGTCGGATATCGTGGCCGAAAGGTTGCGTCTGTCGAATCGATGGCATTCTCTGCGGCATCGTTGCTGCTTTGTGCCTTCGATGAAGTGGCAATCAGTCCGAACGGGTACGTGATGTTGCACGCTCCGTACTTCGATGCTGAAGACGTGCCGACCAGCGAACGCCAATTGCTGGCAGGTCTCTGGCAAAAAATGATCGGCATCTATTCGCAAAAGACTCGGCAGCCTATCGCCACAATCACACGACTGGTTGACCAGGAAACGTTCTTTGATGCTGAGGCGTCTGTCAGTCGTGGCATCGTCAACAGGATTGTTCGAGCATCGTCGCCAGTCATGGCGCGAATGCCAGCGCGGGTTCTGGCGAAAATCAAAGCTGCCTCACCTGGCACATCTGCAACGGCACGATGGCGAGCGGCTGTTGATGCAAAAGCAGCAACTATGCCTCGTTCGAAAGCAATCATGGCCGTTGATGAATCCCATCCGGGCTTGCGACAACAGATGATTGCTGAAGCGAATCGACGTTGATTGCATCACAGTTTTTTATTCACCCTGTACTGGAGAAAATTCAAATGACGAAGACATGATTTGCGGATGAAATTGAGGAGTCGCGCAAGCTCGACTGCGAACAGGCGGAAATGTTGCTTCGTGACATCACGGAGCAAAATCGAAAACCGACCCCGGCAGAGTACGTTTTTTTGCGCGCTGCGGGTGGGATGCATTCAGAACCCGCGATCAACTCCGGCGGATATACCAGGCGATGAATCTGGCTGCGGTTGCTGGCAGTCCTGCAACTCGGGAAGCGGCTGAGGCTGAGGCTGAGGCTGAGGCTGAGGCTGAGGCTGAGGCGAAAACAGCATCGTCGTTGCTGGAGTCTGAAGGGCCAAAGATTCGCGAGAAACTCGACAAACTTCAGAAGCAATTCGACGCACTCGAACGCGACGCACGACTATCGGCCAAACGATGCGAGGAACAACGCGACGCTGCCTTGAAACTGCGGGCACTGGTGCCTGTGTATATTCGCCAGAAAGTGGATAACGAGTTATCTGTCCTGAACACTGAAGCCGTCGGTGCGACACTTCGAGAAGCGACGGCGCGACACCATGAGCTGGTTTGCATTTTGAACCACGGCAGCGTTTACGATTCACCAGCCAGGCATATCGAATACAGTTTGCGCCGGTTGCTCCCCGAAGCGGTTCGCACAATCGTTGAGGAGCGGTCGATCCGCTACGTCTACAGCGATCAGTGGCTGGCCGCGAAAGCGACTGCAGAACGTGAATTCGGCGAATTGAATCAACGGTTGCCGGAGCTGCAGCGCGAATATGATGAGGCGCTCGCCGTTGTGGAAGCGTCGCTTGGGTACTACTCCGATCCAAAGAACTGGGAGAACGCTTAATCATGGCACAATTTCAAATCACGATTGAGATTGCAGACGAACCAGTTGCAGGCCATGCGCTCAACAAAGTCTCTGCGAAGTTTGGCAGCGCTGAAGGGGCAATTGTTGACCGTATCGCGCGAGCGAATCAGGCGACATATCCCAACCACAAATTCGACCCGGTTGAAATTCTGGTGAAGACGATCAGGGCAGCGGTTGAAGCTGCTGAGTGACTTGGCATTGCCTGGCAGACGGCTGTACCTGAGGCTCTCGGAAATCGAAGCCTCGGCATATCGGGATTCATAGAAATCCTGAGGCCCTGTCATTCTGAAGCCGTCCCCCGTTTCATGGTTTTTCCTTTGTCGGGGGCGGCTTTTCTTTCAACGAAACTTGCCAGTCTTGTAACTGGCATCGGGCCGTTCGTTTTTGAGTTTGGCGGGCGGCGTTTTTTACAGCTTGAACAGGCGAGCTAACTTGGTGCGCGGTTGCAGGTGGAAGTCATCGCCGTGGCTGGATCACTTCCAGAATTACGTGGAAGTCAATCTTCACTTCCAGTCAGTGGTGAGTGGTCGCGCGGATGCTGTGGCCGTTGAGTTGATTGTGAACTTGAACCCGCTTCCATTCTGATGATGGCAGCGGGTTTTTTGATGCGCGGTGTTTCGACGGATGGCAGTGACTACCTACCGACTACCTACGTTTTCATCCGACTACCTACAATTGTTGCCCGAATTCTTGACCTCTTTGGCGGGTCACCCAAGCGAACATTGCTACCTATTGCCTACCTGAACTCATTACCTGAATCATCAAAACTACTGCGTATTCTTAAGGTAGTTTGATACAGAATGAGACTTGACGAGACAGGGGCAAGCGGGCAGAATGCCAATAGAAAAGCTGAGATTTCTGTTGAATTGACACGATTCACGGACTGACGGGGGGCCAAGAGGTCGCAGGTTCAATTCCTGTATTCCCGATTTGTCTAAGTTATTGCCGTTCTTCACTTTAGAAGAAACCAGTCTTTCGGACTGTGCGGCGTGAAACGAGTTTCTACCCGTTTCCGTACCCGTTTTACGGGAACCGCCATGTCACGTAAACCGGCGAAGTACGCCCTTCACAAGCCTTCCGGACAAGCTCGTGTCCGCATAAATGGCAAGGATATCTACTTGGGGGGAATACGACAGCCCCGATTCTCACGAGGAGTACAACCGACTTCTTGCGAACTTCTTCCTTGGGAAGCTCCTGCTGAGCCCCGCTCACCAGGCCGTCCAGCCTCCATCGACAAGCAGATTCTGACCAGTCACATAACTTCCCGCATCGCTGACCAACATCAGCAAAGGTCCTTTCAGTTCGTGTGGCTCACCCATGCGACCAGTCGGACTCTTCAACTTCAGACGCTCGACCATCTGAGACGGGGCTTTCTCCGATGGAAATGGACCGGGGCTGAGGCAATTCACACGAACATTGTCCTTCGCCCAGTAAACAGCCAGATGCCGCGTCATGTGAACGATGCCGCCCTTGAGCGTATGATACTGCACCGGGCTGGCGGCACAGACGCCGTCGTAAGCATCGGGATATGAACCGACCACGCCATACATCGAACCGATCATCACGATCGATCCCGGCGCACTTCGGCTGACGACATGATCTCGCAGACGGCGGGCGAGGAGAAAGTATCCGGTCGCGTTCTGCAGATCCTGATTAAACGCCTCCGCCGTTACATTGGTCAGATCGAGTGCGTGCCCCTGTTGACCGTTGTTGATCAAGATGTCCACCTGCCCGGCCGCAGTGACTGCCAAGTCGAAGCCTTCATTCAGCGAAGTTTCGTTGAGCTGATCAAGAGTCACCGCATGGTGTACCGCGCCGCCGGGGGATGGAAGTTCATTGGCGACGTTCAGCGCACGATTTCGATCCCGGCTCGCAATCACAACCGTCGCCCCGGCCTCGGCGAGCGCCCGCGACAACGACTGGCCAAGATAACCAGAGCCGCCGGTGATCAGCGCGACGCGACCTGTCAGGTCAAAGAGTTTCTGTATCGTAGGTTCATTCATCATGCCATCTGCCGCTGAGCCTGAGCAACAATGTCCACGCCGACGTGCGCACTCCATGCCGCCAGCAAACGCTTCGTGACAGAGCCTACTCGCCCGTCGCCGACTTGCAATCCGTTAAACCGCGTTGCGGGCATGATGCAGTACGGCGTGCTGGTGAAGAACACTTCGTCCGCCGTATAGAAGTCATAGACCTGCAAGCGCGCTTCCTGGACTTCGATTCCGAGGTCGTCAGCAAGTTCCATGACAGTCTGGCGACTTATTCCCGCAAGACAATTCTCCGTCGTCGGTGTCACAAGTTCACCATCCACGATTGCAAACAGGTTGCCACCCTTGTTCTCTGAGACATAGCCGTCCACATCGAGAATGACGCATTGTGCATCGGGATCCACCAGCCTCGCTTCCGTATCGGCCAGCGTATAAAACAACCGGCTGCGATTTTTAATGCGGGCATCCAGGGACTGGGCAGGCACAGCTCGACTCATGGATGTCACGGCATGGCAGCCCTCGGTGTAGTACCGAGCCCAGCCGCGCAGGTCCATGTGGTTAGTGAAGATCATGATCGTCGCGGCGTTCGTCTGCGATGTGCTGGGGCCGGGCTTCATCAACCCGCGCGAGATGTTATGGACGATCCAGCAGTCATCATCTGCATCCATGAGGGATCGATTTGCTTCGAAAACCTCCAGCGTGATCCGCGTCAGTTCGGCCGGTGAAACACCGGGATCGACACGACTGACCTTGAGCGATCGGTACAGTCGAGTGATGTGCTCATCAAGGCGAAATGGTCGATGCCGGAACGTCCGAGTCGATTCGGTGAGACTGTCACCGAGCATGACAGCGCTGTCAAAGATCGAGATCCTGGCCTCGGATTCCGGGACCATCTTGCCGGATAGATAGACCTGACGTTGTGGAACGGTGTTGTCCATGAATTCTCCAGCACTCCCAACATCCAATGGCGTGGATTAGGCGAGCGGGGGATGTCAATCCCCTGATATTCGTCGCTAATCCAGGCAAATCAGGGGACTTACGTCCCCCGCTCGCCGTTGCGTTTCTTTAAGCTCACGCCATGACTCTCAAAATCTGACGCTCACAACTCAAGCACAACGCCGACGGATTCGCCCGCATGAACACGCGGAAATGTTCTCAAGACAAGCACGATGCCAGACTGTGTTGCCTTGACGATCGTCGCCGCACTTCCGTCCAGCGGGTAGATTGTACCGAGGTCATCGCCTTGTCGAACAGCGTCGCCGAGCTTCACCCGTGTATCAAAGTATCCGGTGACCGGCGACGGGTTGCAAACCTGCATGTGACCCGCGTTCGGTTGAGCATCCTCAACGACATGTGCAATTCGACTGGCAGGACGCGCGCGGTCGAGCATCCCCAGTTCCGACATCACATTCAGGCAGCCATCAACATAGGCCTCGACACCTGCCGGATCACAGGTGGCTGAACCCAGATACTCGCAATAGATCGCCGGAATGTTCGCATCGCGGGCGACTGAGAGCGACCTGCCATTCAGTTCGGCTGACG
>JAYTAK010000706.1:0-3605 GCA_043737515.1 Candidatus Kuenenia sp.
CGATGAATTCTTGTCGACCGGCTTTACCGCCGAGGCCGCCGAAGGGAAGTTGCCGGGTGAGCAACTCAAACAACAACACCGATACCGAAAATTGATCGCTGGCCAGAGTGACCGCAGCTGCGCCGGTCTGAAGTTCGGGGGCGGCGTAGCAGCGGTGGTGGCCGTCGCCTTCCGTGCGGCGAGTGGTCCAGTCGATTGTCCATGCACTGCCGAAATCGATCAGCTGCAGGCGGCTGGGGTGCGATGTGACAATCACGTTGGCGGGCTGGATATCGCCGTGAACGATCTGCTTGTGACCATGCAGATGTCGGACAGCATGGGCGAGCCCATTGGTCAGCCGAACGGCCTGTGAGGGCTCAATAGGCGGCCTGCGGCCTTCACGAATATTCTGCAGGTAATCGGCCAGACTGATGCCTTCGGTCCATGTCAAAGCGACATCTATCTGATGACGCTGTTTCTGCCATTCCACGACTCGTGGAAACGCATCGCTCTTGAGGTGACTCAGCACCCGCAGAAGCTGCTCGGTCGCCTTGCCAACGGGCAGTGATTGGACCAGGAAGAAGCTGCCGCCCGGACCGGCAAGTGCGTCGAAGGTGAAGTACGATTCGCGGAACGGACTGCCAACTTGGTTGAGCAGAAAGTAGTCCCGGCGGCGGATGCGACGGCATTCAAGATACGGTCGATTGCGGCCTCGGATGTTCACCCGATGACCGCGATTTCCGAATTGTTCAATAGGCTGGGGCATCTCGTTTTGCTCGCTTCGTGCTGCCCACCGCGAATCTGCGATCCGCCAAGTGGAGTCTAAGGTGTAGCGTTACTGCATACGGATACAAAACACTTGTTGTCAAAAACGCACTTAAGTTGTTGCGGGGCCTCAATGTTGGTGGCTGGCACTTTGGCTGGTCCTGTGTGCCAAAGCACGCTCCAAATGGAGACTGACGGATTTTTTTTGGCAACGTGCTCACTCAGTCTGCCAGCGTTGAACACAATCGCAATAGCTTTCACCTCGCTGTGTTGACACTCAAACAGGCGAGCGAAAAGCATGACATCAAAGACCTCATCGTCGCCGTCGAAATGACTGGCACGTATCATAAGCCACCGCTGCGGGCGTTCCGAGCGGCAGGTTATGAAACACGCCTGGTCCATCCGTTCGCATCGAGCTTCTACCGCCAGCCAGAACACGGCGACGACAAGACCGATGACAATGATCTGGACGCCATTTTCAGAGCCACCGTCAACGGTTTCGGCCTTCTTGAAAAGCCTGTCGATGCGATCCACCAGCAGCTTCAGATTCTCGCCCGACACCGACGCGATCTGGTGAAGAAGAAATCCAAACTGCAATGTCAGATTCGACATCATCTCGAACAGGGACTGCCGGGATTTGGTGCGCTGTTCGATGGCGATGGCAACCGACGGATGGCACCATTAACGATTCTTAACGATTCGTCTCGCTGCGGGCAACGGCTGACCCAACGCAAAGGCAAACGGCGTTGAACTAAATACCGGATCGATCCGAAACAGAGAGAATCCTCACCTCGACAGATTCCGCCTTGACTAATGGATTGATGAACTTAAAGCCATGACGCCTTGGCGTTGTAAACGTTTTCCCAGGCGCGACTCCAGCATCCGAATCTGAGGCAACATACAACGTGTATTCAACCTTGCTGATGACGCGATTGTTCTTGTCACGAAATGTGAACTCTGCTTCGATGGCACGGATTGGAGTCATGCCTGTGTTTTGCCATGTTGTTATCACCTCTTGCAATGGAAACTTAGCGGCGTCGCTCTTAAAGGGTACGAGACGACTGCTGATGACTTTGGCGGAACCAGACGTAGCATTGAGCGGAGCTGAAAGCAGATCTTGTCGATCGCGACGGTCAGCATAGAAAAACGGAACAATAAGAATTAAGAGCAGAATTAAGAGAACCAATGTCAAACATCCACATCCGCAGCCGGACTTCTTTTTCAATACCGGCGCACCACAGGACGGGCAAACTTTTGCTCTTTGGCTAATTTGATGCCCACATTCACTGCATTTTGTCAGCGGCATTGAAACGTCTCATTCTCTAAAAAACTCGCTGCCGAAGTGGCTCGCGAAACGTCCGTGAGAATCCTGACCTTTCGCTGCCTGCCATCTTAGAGTGTGAGCTGCGAAATATCTTTGATCAGCAGCCACAGCTGTCTGAATTGCCGAGAATGCCACATTCCACACGAAGGCCACTGTCCCAGCGCAGCTATTGCAATTCACGCACCCGGTGTCCGAGTCAATTTTTGTGCCGTTTTTTGGGTCCCGTTGCTGGATCTTTGCAACTCTGCAAGTAACGCCCGCTGTTCCTTCCACCCCACCACTCCCGCCTCGCGCTGTAGATGCCTCAAACACACCTCGTCCCTCCCTTCTTCCACCCGCGCGAAAAACAAAATCTCCTCCTCAAACTCCGCAGCCAACATTCGCAAATTCATGATCTGCGTCATCCGCGCCCGTGTCACATTCTCCAACCCAGTAAGTTCTGAGCAGCGCGTCCATGTCTCGCGCTATGCCGCACCATTCCATTTAATTGCGGTGATTGCGCTGGCGAAGGTGAACAACAACTGGTCGAGGTCTGCGAGACTGATCCCGAGTGGCTTACACAGCATGGAACCGAGGTCTGCCTCCACCTGCTGATACGTCGACGGGTTTGTCGCAGCATCCGCGGGCAATTGAATGCCAATATGTTGAAGACATTTCTTCACGCGGGTGTCGAGAGCGATGTGATCTCGTACGAGTCCGAATCCGCTAGTGAGGAAGTCTCTGGCACCCTTGTTCTTAATTCGCTGAAACCGGAGGGCCACGAAATTGATCTTGTCGATTGAATCCCCTTTCATGGTTGCGATCGTTTTAAGAAAGCCTTTTGGACCACCCGGAAAGTCTCGGAGCGCATTCCGGTTGAATACGAGCGATTTCGTGGGACCGCATTTGTTCAATGACTTACCTGCGTACCGAGAGCCTATTTCCCGTAATACCGTCCAGATCGCCACTGCCGCATCCTCATCAGATAGCGCTGCGACAAGATCCCATTGGATTGGATCGCGGTATTGATGTTGCTTCAGCTTTTCTGCCGACTTCGCATTGCCGATCACGGCAACCTGACTGACGACGCGAATCCAGATGTCGTCTTCGCTTCGCGATTTCCATGTATGGGGACGCGGCAATTCGGGTGGTTCGTGGCGCTTCAGTACCTCCTTCATACGTTCAATGTGTTTGTCCTTGATGGAGAGCATCTTGAATACCACGGCAGGCGAGGAGGCAGAATTGCAATCTATTCGAATCGTAACCCGCGCGTGCTGCATTGTCGCGAGTTAGACGCCGGTTTTGCGTTTATTCCACCAGTTTTGTCGGCGCGGCAACTTACTCCACAGACGAGTCTGCTCAACCCACTCCACGACCCCAGCCACCGCCTGCAGATCCCTCAAACACACCTCTTCACGTTCCGCTTCCACCGAAAGAACAAAAATGCAAAGTTTCACGGGGAGCGAGCAGAGCGGCACCAACGATGTTCTTGGTGCGATCCCAGTCACACGATGCCTCTTCGATCATTTCGTTGAGTTTGGTGCTGAGGATAGCGTCT
>JAYTAK010000707.1:0-3604 GCA_043737515.1 Candidatus Kuenenia sp.
AGTGAGAGAATTGGCGAGCGGCATGCGTCAGCTTGCCGGTACAAAAAAGCGACGTACCGGAGGGCTCACGCCACTCCGCTCGCCGGACTCATTTCTGGCAGCGCGGAGTATAACGCCGTCCGAAAATCTACGTGGACGAGCCCTTTTCTTCTCGGATCAAAGATGATGAAAACGTTCACCTCCACACCGTCCGCCAAGCCCACTGCCCACTGCCTACTCGTTCCTCACTTCTTCACTTCCACCACCGTCAGTTTCATCTGTCGTTCCATCACCAGATTCTGGCCGTTGAAATTCATCTGCAAACGCACGTTGAGCGTGTGTTCGCCGACGGTTGCCGTTGGAGCTACGGTGATTTCGTATTTTGCTTCGGGTTGGTTTTCGGGGATATTGGCTCCAGGAACACTGATGCCGCCGACACCGCCAGGGAGTTGACTCTGCACGTTTACCGCACCGGTGAATTCGTACTGGCGTGAAACTTTGACAATGACCTCAGCTTTTTCACCCTGGTTGATCGTCAGAGCTTCCGGCAGCGCATCGACCTGCATCGGAAATTCGACAACTTTGACTGTCAACGGATTGGATGGTACGTTGACGTTGAAGGCTCGTGCGTTGGCTTCGTTCTGCTTCTGATTGGCGAACTGGTCAGCTCGCTGTTTTTCCTGCAGCGCCCTTTGTTGGAATTGTTGTGCAGTCTGAAGATCGGTCTGAGCTTTCGTGCGTGCTTCGTCAGCGGCGGTTTTCTTTGCGGTCGCTTCTTCCTGTTTTTTCGTGGCATCTGCAGCGGCGAGCGTGGCGTCGTCAGCCGCTTTCTTTGCGGCGTCAAATGCCGTCTGAGCCTGCGCGAGCTGTTGCTTGAGCGTTTCGTTTGCAGGATCGGCTGCAGATTGCTCGGTCTTCTGCTTCAAGGCGGCTTCAGCCGTTGTCATCGCGGCTGCAGCGACGGTAGATTTTTGCCCGGCCTGGGTTTTCTGTGTATTGGCTTGATTGAGTTCGTTTGTCGCCTGAGTGGCCTCGGTGGTCTTCTGCTGACTGTTCTGCTGAGCCTGCTGCGTTGCCTGCTGGGCATCTGCAGAAATTTTTGCGATGCGTTCCTGTCGGACTTTCGCTTTTTCGGCAAGTTCCGGATTGCGTTTGTACTGCAGTCCCTGATTGAAACCTGCCAGATAAAACGAGTATGTGCCCGGCACGGTGTTCGCCAGGAACCGCAGTTCAAATTCGCCCTTTTCATTACCGCCGATGTTCACCGGCTGAGCGGTCGTGTTGGGCGGAAAGTCCTGGGGAAAGCCGATGAGGTTTCCGGCGGTGCCTTCCAGTTTTTTCAAAGCATACGGAATCTTGATCACGCCGCCGCGGGACGTTTCCAGAACCTTGCCGTCGCCGATGGTCAGCAATTGCGGAGCCGGTTCCGCTTCCGAAACACAGATCTGCAGACGTTCGACAAGTCGCGATGGAACGCTGGCGATGTTGGAATTCGGCTGAGCGAACTGAAACGTCTTCAACGCTTCACCGTATCGAGCGGGACGAATCACTTCAGCGCCGTTGATTATGGCTTTTGCCGTAAGCTGCAGAGTCCCGATGCCCGCCGGTGCGGCATCTGCAGCGGTGAGGATCAGCGTCCCGTAATGATTGCCGGGGCCGATGATGATGTCTTCCGTGGTGACTCCGGGCGGAAGTCCCGTGGCGGAGACCGTGATTTCGCCGTCGAATTCATCCTGACGATACGCCACGATATGAATTGTGTCTCGACCGCCTTTTCGCAACATCAGGCCGTCAGTCGATCCTTCAGGAACTGCGACAACGCGAAAATCCGGCAGCGGTTTGCGAATCGCCAGCCGATAAATCAGCCGCGGATCACTCTTCACGGAACTCACGCCATCCTTGAGCAGAATGCGGTACGTGCCGTCTTCCGGTGCCTTGAACGTATACGACGGATCAGACGTGCGTTCATCGAACTCATGCCTTCCCGAACGGTTGTTAAAGTTGCGTTCCGGCACATCTTCAATGAAGACAATGTCTGTGACTTTCTGCTCGCCCTTGTCGTCTGTGCTCAGGCGTTGAATCAGCAGGGCCGGATCAACTGACTGACCAAGTCGATCTGCGTACACATCAAACGCCCAGACGTCGCCCTTCTTTGTTTCGAAGGAAAACCAATCGATATCGCGCTGAGGATAAAACGAACCGGCAACTTCGCAGGGCAGTGTCAGTTTCTGCGGTGCGGTCGGTGAATCGTTGTTGGCGTCCTCCAGCACTGTCGGAGCGGTGGCGGGTGTGATCAGGACCGGGTTGGAATTGAAGCCGTTGTTTGCGACACGGTATTCAACGCCGTCCATGCCTGCCTGTTGAGGCCCGATGAGTGACGAATACGTCAGCTTGCCGACGATGTCACCCGGGACTCCGATCCGGGCTTTGAGCTGATCGAGCGGTCGGCCATCCAGTTGAAAAGGGCTTGGCTGGCCACCGGGGAGATTGCGGCCGTACAGCGTGTATTCATCGTTGGAACCGGGCAATCCGGCGGGCGGAAAGACGAAGTCCAGATACGGCAGCGGGCCGATGGTGAGTCGATAGACATAGCCAGGTCCCGCAGCGAACAACGCATCGTGAACCTTGACGAAATATTGACCGTTGGCAGGCAGCGTGACATCCACGAGCGACTCATGGGCGTCCGCGTAGCGGGATTCGCCAATGATCGTGCCGGATTCTGTGAACAGCGTGACCGCCAGATCCATGTGTGAATCAATACGTTTGCATTGACCGTCCAGAAGAATTCGCTGCCCGGCGACTCCGGTAAAGCGATACCAATCCACATCCGGCCCGCCAATCGATTGTCCGTTGATCGTGACCGGCAGCATGACTTCCTGAGCGGCATTGGTTTTGACAGATGCGACTTCTATCCACGCTGGCAAATCGTTGCCTCCGTTGGGTTCAGTTTCCGTGAATTCCGGTGTGTTGCTCACGACAAACGTACGCCGATTTGACAGGCCATATTTTCCCTGACACCGCACGTCATAATTTCCCGGCGGCACATTTGCGGCCACAGTGACTGTGAACACGTTTTCAACCGGCTGCGGTCCGTCGTCGAATGGTGTCACGTCCGCCATCTTCCGCGCGAACGTGATTCCTTCGTGGCTGAAGATGAGCCGATCCACATCGTCCAGATCGTCTCCGGCAATTGTGACTTCCAGCGTCGTCCCCGCCGCAGCACCGGCAGGGAACACGCCGTCCAGCCGCGTGGCGGGAAGCTGTGCGAAGAGGTTTGAGGACGCCGTGAAGAACGCCATGATCAAGGTCACGAAGCGGACGGAGTTTATCATAGGAAGGACTGCGGTAGGTTGAATGAGGTAGGAAGAGCAAATCGACCGGCCAAAGATTACGCTGTTCTGAAACTAGCGCGGGTTTTGCTCGCAACCGATTGGTTAAAGCCAGGACGAAGAAACACAGACGACAGAAATATTGGTGACAGAAAAATAGGAGCAAGGAATATTTTCATTCTGTTCTGCAAACGTGATGAGTCTTGTTTTCGTGAGAAGATTTTCAGACGTCTGTCTGCAGAAGTCAGGACGGGCAGAAAAATGATCGGCAGAAAAATACAGACCACGACTTGAGA
>JAYTAK010000708.1:0-3602 GCA_043737515.1 Candidatus Kuenenia sp.
GAGTCGCGGAGCGACGTCGCCTACGTAGCTCAGTCGCTCCGCCGACTGAGATTCCCTGGATGCAGTACGGTGAGGCCGGGAATCGGCGATTAGAGTTCCCACACCGTGGCGCTGATTTCGGCATGAGCGGGGGAACGAATGCGAGTCGCGGAGCGACGTCGCCTACGTAGCTCAGTCGCTCCGCCGACTGAGATTCCCCAATCACATCATGATCAACCTTCCACGGACGATTGGTCATTGGACTCCATGTCTCTGACCGTCGCACGACTATACCGATGGAATGTCCATCCTACTTGTCTGTTGATTTGCAACCCTGATCGCGGTCTGCCATCATGGCATCGGTAGCGGGACAGGCAAAACACAATCTCGGGAGCATCGCGTTGCGTCCAGCGTACAAATTGACAATGTGGCTGGGGTTCGTCGTTTGTCTCCTCTCTGACAGGATGTTGGTGGTGACGGCTATGGCACAAATTAACGATGATGCTCCAGCGGCGGTCGTGACGTCCGATCAGACTCAGAGCGCCCCCATCGTGATCGCGCATCGCGGCGCGTCGGGGTATCTGCCGGAACATACGACCGAAGGTGTCGTGCTGGCGCATGCGATGTTGGTCGACTACATTGAACAGGACGTGGTGCTCAGCAAAGACGGCATTCCGGTCGTGTTTCACGATCTCATTCTGGACGACGTGACCAATGCCGCATCCGTATTTCCGGATCGTCAGCGTGCGGATGGACATTGGTACGTGATGGATTTCACGCTGGATGAATTGCGGATGCTCATGGTCACCGAGCGTCGTTCTCCGTCGCGTGCGTGGAAAAACAAGGGTAATCGGTTTCCGCTGGAATCCGGTAGTTTTCGCATCTCAACGCTCGCCGAACATCTGCAGCTCATTCAGGGACTCAATAAGACTCGTCCAAACCAGGCCGGAGTCTACGTGGAGTTCAAAGATCCCGCCGAACATCGGGCCACGGGTCTGGATCTTGCGAAAGCCATTCTGGACGTTCTGACTCAGTACGGATACGACTCGACCGAAGATCACATTTACCTGCAGTGCTTCGATGAAGCGGAAGTCCGGCGTCTGCGAAATGAACTGAAGACGCCTTTGCTGATTATTCAGTTACTGGAGAAGGCCCCTGATGCCGCGAAGCTGAAATCGATCGCTGAAGTGGCGGATGGCGTCGGCGTACCGCTGAACCACGTTGTCACGGGCAAAAACGACGACGGCACACCGCAACTGACGGATCTTGTCCGAAACGCACACGCCAACGCATTGCAGGTTCATGTCTGGACGTTTCGCACGGATGCGTTGCCGGAGTATGCAGGTTCTGCCGCAGAATATCTGGAATGGCTGGTGGTTGCGGGCGGCGTGGACGGCATCTTTGCGGATCAACCGGACGTCGTCATGAACTGGCGTGCCGCCCGCAGAGAGCAGGTGAATGGAGGCAACCCGTTTCGCCTGCTGAATGAACGCGGTCAGAAAGAATCGCAATCGGAGAAGTAAGTCGACTCAGGGCGACGGCTCGACCGAGAATTCCTTTGACGCTCGTGTGGGCACACTTCGATTTCAAACTGCTTTATTCACTAAAGAAGTACGCCCATGCCACGAGTGCATTGCGCTGCAGGCTCGCTCGCGGACAAACACCGCTTGCCTCGCCCTTCGATCTTGTCATGCAATTACTGGCAAACGTCGCAATGCCGCCAGGAATTCCAAAGCGGACGCTGGCCGGTCTTCGACATTTTTCGACAAGCAGTTCTGGCACAGATGTTCGAGTTGCGTTGGTACTTCCGGACGAAGCATCCCGGGTGCCACGGGAGTTTGACTGACCACACGGGCCAGGACATCGGCGACGCGGGATCCGACAAACGGAGGTTGTCCGGTGAGCAGTGTGTACAGCAGCGCTCCGAGACCATAGACATCGGTGCGTGGGCTGACGTTTCCGAACACCGGATCGACTTGCTCCGGTGCCATCCATGCGGCTGTGCCAGCGATTGTGGCGTCAGGCTGAGTTGGATCGGAAGTCAACCGTGCGAGGCCGAAGTCGGTGACGACGACGTTTCGTGTTTGCGTCAGCAGCACATTTGCCGGCTTGAGATCGCAGTGCATGATGCCGGCCTGGTGAGCATGTTGCATGGCTTCAGCGACCTGCATGATCCACTTCAAGGCGTCGCTGATCGCTGGGATTCGAGCGGCGATTTCGGCGGCAAGGTTATGACCTTCAATCAGCTCCATGATGATGAAGTACACCCCGGCGTTGGTGCGACCGATGCCTTCGACTCGGATGATTGACGGGTGACTCAGTCGCTGTACGATGGCCGCTTCCTCCAGGAAACGCTCGACGATGTCGGGTTTGTTCTGGAGGGACTTATGCAGAAACTTCACGGCGACCGGCTGACCGGTGCTTCGTGAGACAGCGCGATAGACTTTGCCCATGCCGCCCTTTCCGATCAGACGCGTCAGCAGCAGATCATCAAACGCCAGCAGGCAGGAATGCCGGTCATCCGGTGAGCGCTTGAGTTTCTCTGATCGCGCCGTCGTTCGGTTCGCGGATGGCGATTCCACGATGTGAATAGTTTCACTGTCCATCGAACCGTGTTTTTGTCGCAGTTGCTGTTCAAGATCCGCCAGCATGCGACGGACGGTGCGTTCAGACACGCCGACGTCTCGCGCGATGTCGTCCAGGAGTTCTCCCTGCAATCGCAATTCCAGAATGCGACGATGCTGAAGTGGAAGGGAACGAAGGACAGATTCCACTTCGTCGGCAAGCGCCAATGCGTCTGGGGCAGAAGGCTGCTCTGAAATGACCCACGTATGCGGATCGTCAGTTTCCGGGAATGCAGTCTCTCGCTGCATCGAACGCATTTCGGCCGAATGATGTGCTGCCGATCGATACAACTTTCGCAGCGTGATCTTTGTCAGCAAAGCCCACAGGTCACCGGATTCCTGAATCCAGAAACGCCCGGCCCTGGCACTGACGAAAAAGCTGCGGTATGCCGACATCACCACATCTTCGGGATCGATGCGTTGAGCAAGTCGCGGGGACAGGCGAGTTTGAGCAAGACGACAAAGTCGCCGCAGATAGCGATGAAACAATTGTGCCGCTGCATCAGGTTCGGCGGCGACAAAACTGGCAAAGATGCGGGCTGAGGATGAGTTCAGGTCAGACATCGACACGGCTTGTTTGAAAGTTTTGAGATTTTTCTGACTTCTTTGTCCGGTAAGCGGACTTCGTTCTGCATCAACGCAGTGGAGCTTACTTCTTCCTGCTACTGCAAAAGGATCGTGCCATGACTCATGTTGTCGCTGAACCGTGTCACAACTGCAAATACACCGACTGCGTGGTCGTGTGCCCCGTCGATTGCTTCTATGAAGGCGAGTCAATGCTGTTCATCCATCCGGACGAATGCACTGACTGTGGTGCCTGCGTTTCTGAATGTCCGGTGAGTGCCATCTTCTACGAAAGCCAGTTGCCCGAGGCATGGAAAGCCTACCAGGCGCTTAACGCAGAAATGGCTCCGCTGAGTCCCAGTATTAACCAGAAGCAAATACCGCTGTGTCAATCATGATGCGATTGAGGAACGTCGAGCAGGGATGCACATCAGG
>JAYTAK010000709.1:0-8219 GCA_043737515.1 Candidatus Kuenenia sp.
GTATTTTCTTTTCAAGGAGGCATGACGCTGATTCATCGAAAAAACACTGGGTTCCGTCGCGGATCTTTGTTTGAATGGCGGTTCAAGTTCGGGCTAGAACATCCGCTTATGGCGGTAATAGACTTCCAGCGTGAGCAGCGACAGCGATGTCGCATAGACTCGACCGCCAGACGCATCGTGACCGCCTTGCGGAGCCCAGCTTCCGGATTCATGACCTTCAGTGGACTGTGCATCAATCAGCAGATCTCGCATGACAGGATTCCATTCCTCCCATGGCTCTCCGCCATAATGATGCAGGACCTGAGTCGCGTAATACCAGTAGTAAAGTTCTCCGCCCTGCTGCGGCGGATGTGACAGCAGATACTGGACACCGGCCTCCAGACCCGGACGCTTTGAATTCCAGGACGTGTAGATGCGGCACAGCAGGCCTTCGGCCGTCATAGCGGGCGAGGCTCCGCCACCTGGCGTGTATCCATAACCACTTCCTTTTTTGTCGGTTTGCACAGAGTCCAGAAACGCTGAAACTTTCGTCATCACGTTTTTTGGAACCTCAAGACCTCCCTGCTGTGCACTTCGCAGAGCGATCACCTGCCAGCCGGTCACACTGGTGTCGCCTGCCATACCGGGCGAATATCTCCAGCCTCCCTGCCCATGTTGCGCTTTCACCATGTAGTCGATTGCTCGCTGTGCCGGTCGTTTGAGCTTTGGATCCTTCGTCATGGCCCAGGCTTCGCACAATGCGATCGATGCAATGCCGTGCGCGTAAAGATTGCCTCCTTCAGAATGACGAAAAGAGCCTTCCTTCGTTTGGTCTTCAATCAGCCAGTCGAGACCGTTCTTCACTGTTTTCTTGTACTTGCCGCTCTGATGCGTGTATCCCGCTCCCAGAAACGGCAACAGCCCGAAGCCTGTCCCGGCTGCATCGCTGGAAACGCCTCCCGGCCTGGAGCATCGTCCGTTGCACTGTCCCGCCGTATGAAACTCGTTCAGCGACCAGTGCCCATCCGTATCCTGGTGATCCGCTAACCACTTGAGACCGCGCTCCACAGCCGATTCACTGGCTTCGTTGCCGCCTTCGGTTTCTGCCAGTTTCTTTCGCTCTTCGGCGTCACGACCGGCAAACATGCCGGGCGATCCGGCAGCTCCGGCGTCGAGGGTGCCATCATCATTCGATGGATCGGCCTGAAGTCGTTCGAGTGGTGGAACTGTAAAGGACAATTGTGGTGGGGTTTTCTTCGCATCAACCGTGCCCGCTCCCGTCGCCGCAGTTGCATCATCCTGAGCGGTCCGGAGATCTGCATTTCCGGAGTCGTCCGCCTTAGCATCAACCCCGGAATCCGGACCGTCGCGACCAGCAGAGGCATCGACCGCCGCGTCGATTTCTCCAGCCACGGTGCGATCGTTCTCGCCATTGGCATCGTTACTGGACGACGTGCCATCACCGACTGCGTCACCCGTTCCTGCGCCAGCTCCTCCGCCCATGCCTCCTGCAAGCGAATCTCCCGGCAGGTTCGGCAACCAGTTGATCAGCAACAGCAGGCCGGCGAACAGCAGGCACGTCATGACGCCCACAAGCGTGCCAATGGCCACACGCGTGCGAAATCGCTGATCGTCCTCCGCACCGGAAAGCGATTGCGGGTCGGTCGCCTGGTTCATGTTCGCTCCGCCCTGCTGGTTCATGCGTCAGATCCCTGTTCACGGCACAAAAACCGGTTCACTGCACAAAAACCGGCTCGGTCTGGTCGCCAATATAGACTTTGGCGTCGTCCGGAAACGGAACCAGGTGATACTCAAAACCGCTGCGGATCATTTCATTCTTTAAGCTCTCGAAATTTGCGAACGAGTCCTTGAAAACAAACACCGAGAGAAAATGCTTCGTCTTGTCAAAGTCGGCCAGTCGCGCTGCAATCTCAGCGGCATTCGATCCATCGACCGCGATGGTGAGCCCCGCACCAGGCACCAGTTCAATGTATTTCTTGCCCGGAGCCTCTTCCACGATCTTCGACTCAGCCGCATTCTGGACGATCTCGCCATCCTCGTTGCGATGCGCGAAAGCGCTCAAGCGCCCGGCTTTGAGAAAGAACGCAATCGCCTGTTTCTGCGTCGCACGCTGCTGGGGGACTTCGGACGTTCGGCTTCTGAGGCTGGCCTCGTTCTCAAGCCTCTGCTTTTCCAGTTGCAGCCGTTCCTTTGTTTCCGTTAACAGTTGAGCGAGCCGTTCCAGTTCCCTGGCCGTCTCCTCAAGGTCCGCCTGAGATTCGGCGACGTCCGTCAGCTTTTGAGCACGCTCTTTCAGCAGTTCGTCACTGTTGTCGTCCTGCGAGCGGAGTGATTCCAGCAGACCAAGACTTTCCGGATCGGCAAATCGCCGTTCCAGATCTTCCTTTTGCCGCAAGGCTTGGCGGAGTTTTGTGAGTTTCGATTCTGATTCCGTCAGTTCACCCCGCAGCCGCCGCAGCGCGCGGCTGGATTCTGCACTGGGGGCAGACGGCGCAGCATCGCGGCTGATCTGACTTGTCAGAATCACTACGAGCATGGCGATGAACAGGATTCCGCCAAACGTGTTGCAGATCGTGTCCAGCAGCAGATCCAGACTGTCGCCGACGGGTGCAGCTTTGCGACTCATTGCACACCCGCTCCTGTCTGCGCATCAATCGCCGTCTGGTCGGACGGCAGCAGGTCATATCCGACGTCAAAGCGTCGGTCCTGGAGCGACTTACGGATCGTCGCAAATGTTTCGATCGTGGTCGGCTTGACGAGCAGTACGAAGTACCGGGAATCCCGGTCCTGATCCTGCACCCATTGCAGGAAAGCGTCGGGGGTTTCAAACGACTGCGGCGGTCGGGCCTGCCCCATTTCTGCCGCCACGATCGACGTTTCGTTCAATTCGACCAGCCACGGAGCCTTCGCCGCGCCGGCTGGGCGATTGAAAATGACGCGATTGGATTCCTTCATCGCTGCAATTTGCCGGGCGATGGCTTCCTGTTCTTTCGCCAGAGCTTCAATCGCTTCCGGCGTGAGATCTTTCGCGTCCAGGCTCTGCTGTGCCCTGCGGGCATCGATCTTTTCCTGAGTCGATTGAATCTGCTCGTTCTGCAGCTCAAGTTCTCCAGCGGCCGCCTTCAGTTTCGCCAGCCGTCGCCGCAATGAATCGGCATCGAAACGAATCGTGGTTGTCTCATCCAGGATTTTCTGCAGACGATCCATTTCCGACGTGCTTTCGCTGACGGCCTGCCGCAGCATTTTGGCTACCTGCGACGATTTTTCTTCCTGAGGTGCGGCGGCAGCCCGGCTCAGATTCCGTACGAGTTCGACAGCCATCATCATCGTGATCAACAGGATGATGCCTGTGACCGATGTGATGATGTCCTGAAATGCGAACAGTGAAAAGGGAGCTGAGGCTTGTTTGCGTCTGCCCATACGATCTTCTTCTATTGTCGGGGCAATGGTGTGGACTTAAGTGTGGGATAAGTTTCCAGCTTGGCAGGTCGATGCCCTTGCAGATTTGTAGGGTGGGACCAGCGACAGCGCAGGCCCACCGTTTTGTTTGATCAATCGTGGGCCGGCGCGGCTTACCAGCCGCTGGTCCCACCCTCCATTTTCTGTCAACCAACGAATCGGCCAGCCGTGGCCCTTGTTAAGGGAATGTAAACTCCTGAACCAACTTCGCAGCATCACCGGACCGCAGTGATCCGGAGAAGCTTTCCGATTTGTCTTTGACTTTAATGGTGACCTGAAACCTCGTCGGATCGCGGCCTCCGTGATTTGCATAGTGATGCACCATCACGCGAAATTTTCCGGTCGGGGATTCTCCTGCTGGCCAGTACACGTTTTCGACTGGTCGCTGGGATGTCGGACCTCCGGCATTCATATCGACATCCAGTTCACCTCCACAGTTCGAGTGACGCTGGTTGTACCAGATTTTCTCACCGCCCGGCGTTTCCACATGCAGATCCAGATCATTGCCATTGTTCCATGCCAGCGAGATCTGCACATCTCCCGTCTTTGCACCGGCCGCACGCAGCCGGTCACCCAGATCAGAAAATCCGCTGCCGCCGCCAGCACCTTCCGGTTCATTGTTCGCCGCAGGCTGTGGCAGATCCTGCACAATGAATACGTTCGATTTCTTTTCCGGCGGTGACAATGGAGTGCCGACGCTCGAAGGAGACGGTGCTGTCTTTGGCGCTGCAGTGGAATTGCCTGAGTTCTCTTCGACTTTTGCCACTTCCTGAGACGCTGCTGTAGAGCCGGTTGTCGTTTTCGTTATATCCTCCGCCGTTCCGCTGCCAGGGCCATCGGCTGCGAATTCTCGCGTGCCACCCTGACCGGACGTGCCGTTTCCGGAACCACCGCGATCGTCTCCTCCATCACCCGGTCGGGTCGAAACCATCAGCAGCAGCAATGCCATCAAAAACGCCACAGTGCCAATCTCAATGCCGATCGAAACCAGTGTCGGCGTGAAGAATTCCTTCCTGCGTGACACGGAAGTTTGAGCCGCACCGGCGCTTGTTGATGCTGTGGCAGTGCTCGTCATGGGCATCACTCGCCTTCGCGTTCGAAAACCATGATCCGAAGTTTGTTGACCACATTGCGTGTGCAGTATTCGGTACACTCGTCCAGAAACTCCTCTTCAGATTTCTTCAGAAACGCCAGCCAGAGCTGAATCAGGAGCGCGGCGACCAGTGCCTCCAGCGTGGTTTCGAACGCCGTGGCCAGACCGCCCGTCACTCCTTGCAGCGATGTCTTGATCGCATCCATTTCGCCCGCGCCCTGCAGGACTCCGCCAAACTGGCTGATCGCCTGTGAGAGGCCAAGCACTGTGCCGATGAACCCCAGCACAGGAATCGCCCACACAAAGGCGTTGATCACGGAGTAGCTGGTCTCCAGCGATGATTCATCGTGGCCGCCCTGTGCCCGCAGAATATCTTCAACATCGCCGACGCGGCCCAGGTTTCGAAGATTGGACAACGCAATCTGAATCCGATTGAACAGGACGAAGTGACGCGGATCATCGACCGTGCGGTGGATGTTATTCATCACAACTTCGACCGTCGAAGCCGCCAGAATGAAGCTCGGATTTGCCGGAACGACTCGATATTCCTCCAGCAGACAACGTCGCTGCAGCACTAGTTTTCGCCATTTGATCAGCAGCGCGATGCTGGCCCACGCGGACAGAAACACAATGGCATAAGGCGTCGAGCCCCGTTCGAGAAACATCTGTGAAATCGTGAGCTTCGGAAATGCGACCAGCGGAAGATAGAACAGCACCGACAGTAACAATCCGATGACCGACGTTCTGAACATGTTGACACGCGTAAAACGGCCACCGCCACCGTACAGGCGTTGCTCAATGTCCATGCGGTTCCAGCACAGCGGTGGTAACGACTCAGAAGAACTCATGAAGATTTCCGAACAGGAGGCAGTTCAGTTTCTGGCAGGGCGGTTAACCAACGGCACTGATCAGCAACACAACGAAATACAGGATACACAGAATGAGGATGGTGTAACCGCAACTCAGGCCGATCACAATCAGATTGCGTTCTCCGATTTTCCCCGCGTCCCGTTGAAACACGCGGATGGCGAATGACCCAAGCGCGACCGCTGCGCCACCCAGCAAGATGTCAATGCTGAGCAGGATCATCAAGCCGATGTTCTCCGCAGGGAGGAACGGCGACGAGCGCAGGCGCAGCACAATCATGGCCGTACACACGAGCAGCAGAATGAAGCCCACCGGCCCGACGATTGCAACCCAGACAGCTTGTACTGATAAGTCACGGACAGGCACCGTACTTCCTGCCCGTCGCGAAGATTCCGCCGCCTTCGTGCGTGCCGCAGCTTGCTCCTGCGTCGAATCGGAACGCTGCGGAGGCTGCGTTCTTTCCGCGTTCTCCGCATTGGCTGACATTGTCTTGCTGGCGCTGCCTGCCTCCGTGGTTTCTCCATTTTGTTTCTTCCCATCGACTGGTGCAGGTCGTCGCGCAACGGGAAACAACTCCGGATGACCTGAGGCGGAGGTCCATGATTTCTTATCAGCGGAGACTTCATGCGACTTGCTGAAACTGCCGCGCAGAGCCAACTCATGCAGGTCCGTGAGCGAATAGGGACCTTTCACAGTAAGTCCCAGACGAATGTAGAGTGGATCGATCAACTCCGGACCTTGCCTTTCCTGACACAATTACTCTTGATAAACATAAACTGGCTGTCCCTCGACAAGGATTGCGGATGTGTCCGAAACGGTCGGCGTTCCGTGACTGATCGTCCCGATCTGAAACAGGCGCGGCACATCGGCGGCACCTTTCGCGTAGATGAACAGACTTCCCTTGAAATCAGGGGCGAATGGCTTGTCGCAAAGACAAACCCATCCGGAAGGATCACGATTCAGCCATCCGCACCAGCGATATTGTCCTCCGATGGACAGCTTGCTCATTGATTCTCGCAAGGGCACCAGTTCCGGAAGCAACGTGGCCGGATTCCGGATGGGCTTCAAGAGTTCCGCCGCATGCTTTCGCTTGAGATTGGTAGCTTCATCGTCCGGATCGAACGGGTTGATATTGTTCAGTGGCTCATTCTTCAACTGCTCAAGAACCCGCGCGTAGTGCGTACTGACCACCGGACTTCCGGACACTGCCGTTTCCAGAATTGTCCGTAACATGAACAGGCGAAAAATGGGATCCTGTCGCGTCTCGCCGTACACGCGTTCCAGCATTTCAATCATCACTCTTTCCCAGTCGTGTTCATCAATGTCATTCAGTGCCCGTTCAATCTCCCGGATCAGGACGGATTCCGGTGCTTCCCAGTCCGGTTGGCCGTCTCGAGTATGAATATCCACCGTGCCCGGTGCCAGATTTCGGGTCACGGTTTCCCGCTGTCGCTGGGCTGCGAGCCAGTCCGGCAGCCGGGCGAACTGAACCCGGCCCACCTCCTTCCGGAACTCCGGCTCTTTGTCTGTATAGTGACGTTCCCCCGTCAGCAACTGTACGGTGTACAGATCCTGCAGGTTTGCCTTGTTGAGCTGATCCATGATTCCGGCATGAATCGGTTCGCCGGTCTCATCCAGACGCTGACTCACAAATCGCAGGAATTCGCAGACCTTTGTCAGTTCCGTCCGTCGCGGGAACTGAGGATGCGTTATCAGGAACGCTTCCGATTCTGCCAGATACTTGCGTGCTTCCAGCGGTTTGAGTCGCGTGCAATCGACAGCATGTTGCCGCACGAATTCGTTCTGAACATCAACCTGAGGCCAGAAATCGGCTTCGGTTCGCAACAGGTTTTCGAAGCGGATTGCCAGCCGGTCTTCCTTGGGAAACTCTTTCACATAAGCATCGATTGCCGACCGGTATTGGGGCACAGAACCAACACTGGCCGTGATTTGCCGCAGCATCTGATCACGGCCGATCTGAACGTTCATCTCAAAGATGCTTGTCTCACAGCGGGCAACCAACGCCTTTGGTCCGTTCGCAACAGAGATCAGTTCTGCACTCACATCCGGTGTTTGCTCAAGCTCCAGGAGCGTCGTCCGGAACTCCTCGAAACGCTTGATGTCTTTCTCACCACTCTGCTCATAGTCCTTCAGCTCCGCTGCCACTTTCTGCAGGGACAACGTGAAGGCACCGTCAATCTGTTCCTGAATCTCTTTTTGTTTGTTTGCGATACCCTCAGAAAGCTGCTGCACATTTTCAATTTCTTCTTCACGCCGTGAATTGAGTGCGTCAAGCTGGACCTGCAGACTTTTAGCATCCGCCAAAGTTGTCACCGAATTCAGTCGTTCAGTGATCGTCGCGATACCGGTCTCAAATGCCTCACGCCGGTCCACTTCATCGCGCCCGGCCTGTTCAATATCGAGCAGCAACACTTTGATCTGCGGAACGATCAGCATGTCAGGATGCTCTTTTTGCAAAGTGTCTGCATAGGATTTGGCAGACTCCACGTCATCACGCTCCAGCAGCGTCGTCATGGCAGCGACGTGGGAATCGATTCTGTTGTTGACGTTTCTGTGATGAAGCACAAACACTGCCAGCCCGGCGATGCTGATCACCGACAGCGACACGACCACAAGGCGTCGAACATTCTTTCGCCGTGACTCCGTTTCAAGTTCGTCGTACCGTGTCTGCAACCGACTGCGCAGAGACACCGGGACACCGTCGTCATAGCCTTCGAGAGCATGTTCCAGCAGCTCCAGCGATTCTCTGCGGTGACGCTGATCAAGCCCGTCCCGAAGC
>JAYTAK010000710.1:0-8204 GCA_043737515.1 Candidatus Kuenenia sp.
CGGGGATTCGAATTGCTCCGACGACTGATTCCGCTCGTCAGTCACGATTTTATGAAGGGGACCACACGGGTCTCCGTCTACCTGATCGATGGTCATACACAGCAGCCGGAAGAAATTGCACAACTCAATGCGATATTCGGCGACACCCGTGTTTCCAAGCGAGGTCGCGTGTGTCTTGGGATTTCACATCAACTGCAGGCTAACATTTTGACCGGCGTGGAAGTCAGCAACGTACAGGTTGGCTCATCAGCATCCATTGCTGAAATTCAGCCCAACGATTTGTTAATGAAATTCGAAGGCTCGCCGCTGAAAGACTTCGATGAATTGATCGAAAAGCTCAAGAGCTATCGCCCCGACGATGAAGTCACGTTTGAGGTCCGGCGATATGATGTACGCAAGTCGTTCAACGTGAAGGTCAAACTCCAGGGATGGTATGAACGCTGATGGAGCCTGCTATTTCCGCTCGAAGTCATACCACAGTCAGTCAGCTCAGTCGCATTGTTTCCGGAGGACAGACCGGCGTCGATCGCGCCGCGCTGGACGCCGCACTGGCGGCTGGGATTGAGATCGGCGGATGGTGTCCGCGCGATCGACGCTCAGAAGACGGAATTGTTCCTGCACGCTACCCACTTCGTGAAACGGCGTCTCGCTCGTATGCCGTGCGGACCGAATGGAACGTGCGTGATTCTGACGCTACGCTCGTGTTGGTCCTTGATCACATCTCCAGCGGCACGCGTCTGACGATCGAATCGGCCAGATCGCAGGGGCAGCCGTTGAGAATCGAATACCTTTGCGCCAGTCCAAAGCCGGGGCTGCTGACGGACGAGTTATCTCTCGAACACCGTGTCTCAGAAGTCGCCGACTGGATTCGGCAGGAACGAATCCAGACACTGAACATTGCAGGCCCGCGCGGAAGTGCCCGGAAGGATGTCTACTCGAAAGCAGCGGAGTTCCTGTCGATGCTGTTTGCAGAGATTTCGGCTGTTTCCGGGCAGCGAAAAGTGAAACGGGCGAAACATAAGTAGCAGCGGCATGAAGCAATAGGTCTTATAGGACTTAGAGGACGTATGTAAATGACCAATGACCAATGACCATATCGCAACCAGGAACATTCAACAATTTCTCGCTTGTTACGCCGCCGGACGACAACCGCGACCGACTGGTCTGCGGAGACTGCGGCTGGATTCACTATGAGAATCCGCGTGTCATTGTCGGGGCGATTGTCCGCTCCGGGACGGATCTGCTTTTCTGTCGCCGCGCAATTCGGCCACGCTACGGATACTGGACAGTGCCCGCTGGGTTTATGGAACTGGGCGAATCTCCGGAAGACGGGGCCAAACGAGAAGTCTGCGAAGAAGCCGGAGCTATCGTTGAAATCCGGTCATTGCTCGGCGTTTACGCAGTTCCACGGATCGGACAAGTTCATCTGATTTACCTCGCTGATCTTGTCGGAACAGAGTTCCATGCAGGTGATGAGAGTCTGGATGTGCAATTGTTTCCAGGAACGCAGGCGGCAATTCCGTGGGATGAGCTGGCTTTCCCCGTAAATCACTGGGCTCTGCGGGATTTTTTGTCGCTCAACGGTCGCGAAGTACGGCAACCATTTACAGCAACGGCAGAAGATCTGCTGCAAAGAATGTCGAAGGTTGATTACCATCCGCAATTCCCACCGCCCGATGCGGTGAATGACGTAAGCTGATTGCAACAGGGAGTTTGCAAAAAGATGACACAACCGATCTCCTGCGGATTTCTGATTATACGCGGTAACCCGATTGACTCATTCCTGCTCATGAAGCATCCACGGCGTTGGGACTTGCCGAAAGGCCATGTGGACGAAGGTGAAACCGAACTCCAATGCGCGCTGCGGGAACTCCGCGAAGAAACCGGTATTGCGGCGGAAGATATCGAAATCGACCCGACGTTCAGCTACGAAAACCGTTACATGGTGAACCAGAAGCGCTACGGCGGCAAAGGCATGGTGGAAAAAAAGCTGCTGGTTTATCTGGCCAGACTGAAGAACCCGGTGAAAATCACAGTCACGGAACATGACGGTTATCGCTGGTTCAGTTGGAACCCCCCGCATCGTATTCAGGATCTGACCATCGATTCGCTGCTGGAAACGCTCGAACGGCATCTTCAACGGCAGACGTGAATGGAGACTTCAGTGTTCGTTTTTCGACGGTTCGTCCTGATTCTGCTGTCCGCGCTCCTGCTGAACTTTTCCGCAGCCGACGACCTGCGCGGCCAACTTAAGATCATTGCGACTCAGCAGAAGAAACCCCAGCCCGGCACGATCCGATTCAAGAACGGCCTGCTGCTGTCGGGCATGTGTTCCAAAGAAACTCTGCTCAATCCTGACGCCCTCGGCACGGAGCTTGAACTGCGGATGGTGGATCAGCGAGCACGGCAGATTTTTGCATCAAACCGCCAAACCGACATGCCGGTGGTTGATCAGACGCAATGGCCGATCACGTTCACAATTCCGCAGAAATCCGTGTCCCACGACGCATTGCCTCAGGGGTTTCCACAAATTGGTCCGTTTGACGCAAGTGGCATTGCAAGCGGCATCATTCGACTGCCGAACGGCGACGAGGAAAAAATCAGCGTTGGGATTGTTTCTGTCAACGCACTTTATGCTGAGGTCCGGTCTCTGACTCATCGCTGGAATTACGCAATTTCGATTGATGCGATTCCCGGTGATAAGCTCGTCAGTATTCTGGAGCAAGTCCCGGAATTCAAAACCAATGCTTACGGCAGGCTGGAACTGGTCAGGATGCTGATCAGGGGAAAACGACTGGTGGAAGCCGGAAAGATGTTGCAGTCAATGCCGCAGGATTTCCCGGAACTAATAGCACTACACGCCGAATATCAGCAGACACTTCGCGAAGAGTTGGCGCGGTACTTTGCGTCACTCTTTGAGAAACGCAGCGCCGCAGGACAACATCGACTCGCTGCCAACGGTGCCCGGATTCACCCGCAGAACGATCTGACTCCGGAAACTGTGATCCGTGTCCGACAACTGGTAAAGCGGTACGACGACATTGATCGCCGTATTGCTTCCATTCGTCTGGCACTCCCCGAACTGGCCGGATCACTTGATGATGAAACACTGCGAGCACAGGCGCAGCAAGCCGCCAGAGACGTCGTCGATCAGCTCGACGCAGACACAATGGATCGCTTCGCAGCGTATGAACTCATCGCAGATGCGGCGGATCTTCCGCCCGCTAACAAACTTGCGATGGCGATATCCGGGTGGTTAATGGGAGCGGAACACTCGATTCAGAATCTGCCCGAAGCGCTGTCGCTTTTCGAAGGAAGGCTGCTGGTGATTGACTTCCTGACGACCGACGAAGATGAGGCAGATCAGCGCCGCAGTCTTGTCGACCGCTTGCTCAAGCTGGAAGGCATGAGTGCCAATCGAGTGGCGGCAATCGTGCGAAACGTATCGTCCCCGCTGCCAATTACCGTGGCCGTCGATACAGAGGGTTCGATTGGACGATTTGAAATCCCGGCGACAGAGGACTCAGCCGGAGCCATCGGATTTGTGCCGCCGGAGTACCATGAGTCTCGCCAGTATCCGCTGGTCATTGCTTTTCCCGGGCAGTTTGCGACACCGGAGATTTATCTGGCCTGGTGGCAGTCTCAGGCGGAGCAAACCGGCACGATCATTGTCGTGCCCCAGTTATCGGCGGACGAAGCAATCGATTACGGAGCATCCGCCGCAGAACATACACGATTCCTGAATTTCCTGCGCAAGTTAAAGCTCGGTCTGCGGATCGACGATGATCGCGTCTTCGTCGCAGGGCACGGTATCGGTGGGGAAATTGCCATGGATCTGGTCACGTCGCATCCGGATCTGTTTGCCGGCGTAATTTCTATCTGCGGACTCGGGCGAAAACATTTGCAGTGGACGGTATGGAACGCAATCGACGTTCCGTGGTATGTCGTCGTTGGAGACGGTCAGGGCGGCTGGTATGAACGTGCTGGTATCCTGTTGACGAAACTGTTGAAGCGTTCCGAAGACAGTGGTCAGTTCTGTGATGCCATGATTGTGAAGTATCTGAATCGAGGCCCGGAGCCTTACTTTGAAGAAGCTGACGATGTGTTTGCCTGGATGGCAGTTCATCGTCGCGATCGGTTTCCTGAAAAAATCTATGCCGATATTCTGCGCAGTACGGATTTGAGCTGGTCGTGGGTGCAACTGGAGTCTGTGCCCGTTCAGTTCACCAAACTTGACGCTCCGAGTCAGCCGGATGACGGCGGTTTTCACCCTGCGAGACTAAAGGCGCGCCGCACGAACAAAGTTTTTGCCGTGGATGCCGCACCCGGTAAGGCCTGTTCCGTTCTGTTGTCACCCGAGATGCCGGAGTTCGACATCCAGCAACCCTATCTGATCACCAAGGGCAGCAAACGTGTCACTGTGAATTATGACCCTGATATCCGCGTCCTGCTGGAACAGGTCCGGCTCACTGGCGACCGCAGCCGACTGTGGTTTATGAAGGTTGATCTGTCGGATTAGAACTCGACCAACGCCGCGAAGATGCTCAGCATGCTCTGAACAGAAGTTGGGGCGAGTGCGACAGACTTCCGCCGACGGAGCGGCGGACTTACGTAGGCGAGCCGCTCCGTCGGCTCGCACCAGACACGGCGGCGAAACCACTGATGCGGCAGAAGAGATTCGGTTGCGGGCGAAGCCCGCGCCAGGAACAATCGCTGCGAGTGCTTATGCAACTTGGTTTCAGCCGATGGTGCGTGAGTATCAAACCGGGCACTGGTGCCGAGGTCCGCAGATTTGCGACTTACGAGTTTTCAATCGAACGAGGAGGTCGCAGCATGCGATGCGCCACGACGATTGCCCCGCGGCCCGCGATTCGGGCGAAGAATATCACGCGAGGAGCTGCTGTGCCGGTGGGAAGTTGTCGTCGCACAGCGTCGGCGTTCGTGGGGATGCGGCGGCATTTGACTTCGTAATGCGTCGATGGCGACGAGCGCAGGTGCTGCTTGAGGTCTCTCACATTTCCTGACAGCACTGCTTCAATGCGGAATGCGGTGACGAAGCCGGACGTGACACATTCAGCGCCTGTGAGATATTCCTCTTCCGCGTCCAGACGCTGCATTGAATTCTGTTCGGCCATCACATCCAGCAGACCCGATCTCACGATCGCGGGATCAGGATCAAAAATGTACTCAGCCGCAGTTGGAACCACATTCGTCCAGGCCGACAGCGGATCAGCACTGATCGATTCACCCGCAGGCAGCGCGGTTGCGCGAAAGGTGTGCTCACCGGCCAGACTGCCGAACCAGACGGTGGCTTCGCGGCATTCGCCTTTCAGGCTGATGAGTTCGATTTCACAGCCGGGAAACTTCTGCAGAAAATTACTGGCCGGACTGATCTTGATCCCGCCGCCTGCCGCCGTGCGCGTCAACTGCTGCATCCATTCCAGACTCGGCTGATAAAGTTCCAGACGCTTCGTGGGGCGATCGCGTCCTGACCGACGGTCAGGATCGGCATGGACGATCTTGTCAGACCAGTCCATGTTCGTCACATCAGCGCAGTGCGTCTGGATGTGTTCTGATCGATGCCAGATTGCGGCATTCCATTCAGCTCTCAGGCACATCGCCGCGGCTGAATCGATCGCGGTGACCTGCGAGTGCTCGGCAATCGCCGCCGCATCAACACCAATGCCACAGCACAAGTCTGACACGCTGGCCGACTGCGAAAATCGTTTCGCCTTATGAGTCGCTACTTCCCACGCCGTGGATTGTTCCAGCCCCACGCGCGTCAGCCATAACCGATCTGCATCGGGCAGCAAATCTGCCGCGCGCTGGCGGGCTTCATGCACAGACAAGGCCGCCCGGACGAGTTCGTCGTCGAATGCTTCACGGAGCTTTCGCTGGCTGCTGAGTTCAGCCGGTGTACTGGCTGAGATCGCCGCGAAGATTTCGGGGCAGTCCTTCAGACGCCGCAGCAGAAAAGAATCTTCGTCCGCATCAAAATACTGCTCATCCATTTTCAACCGGATTTCTTTTTCATGCGAACAATTCCGTCCCAGTCGGCGGGTGCTTTGCGATCGTGCTGCGTAATTAACATCGAGAGGTAGTCCTGCGCACGATCTTCGGCGGGCATCCGATGCAGAAACTTCCAGGCTTCTGACCATTGCCCGGAAATGAACAACGCAACGCCTTTTTCAAAATCGGACAGGTGCTGATCCGAGAGCGCTGGACTGCGAGATTCCGGCGGTACAAGTTCGCTCACCAGCAGCGTGCGGTCCATACCATACGGTAACACCTGCAACAATCGCCGCACTCGTCCTTCGTCCTTCGGAAGTTTCTCACGAATCTGCTTGTCCAGGAATTCGTCGATCAGCACCGAGACATGCAGTTCGCGGGTCATGCTCTCGAGACGACTGGCAAGATTCACGACCGGCCCGAACACAGTGACTTTGACCTGTTCCCGCGTTCCGATCTTACCGGCGACCGCACGTCCATGAGCGATGCCGATGCTTGTTTCAAAGTCCTTCAACGGATGATCCGGGTCCGCCTGAGCCTTGCTGAATTCTTCCCGAATGGCCAGCGCCGCGCGGCAGGCATTCAGCGGCGCTTCTTCCGACGCGATCGGCCAGCCCCAGAATCCGAGAGCCGCATCGCCCTGAAAGTCGCCGGTGACACCACCGAATCGCAGGATCTGACTAGTCATCACTTCCAGCGCCAGACTGACACATTCCAGCAATGCGGTCAGATTCCCGGATTCTTCTTCCGCCCGATGACTGAAGCCACGCAGATCGCAGAACAGCACGGTCACATCGCACTCACGCGGTTCCAGCATGGAGGTGTCAAGATCCCGACCCAGCGCTTCCAGAATGGGCGGCGAAAAGAACTGCCGCAGGCCGGACTGCTGACGTTCGAGTCGTCGCTGTCGCTGCAGTGATCCAACGATATCCGCAATGAACTCCGTAAACTTAATGTCGGCGTGCAACCGACGTTCATGGGAACTTGCGGCCTCCGGCAGACTCCGCCCCGTGACGTACAGCGCCCGGTCGCCGGTGATATCGGTGTACGGTGTGCAAAAGGCCCAGCCGTAGCCTGCCACCTGAGTGTACTGACTGGTGTTCGTCTCCGTGTTGTCCCAGATGTGCAGAATCGTGGTTTGCTGTTCCATCGCGTTGGAAATCAAACGCACACTGGGCTGCATGAGCATCCCGGTCTCGAAACGCTGCTCCTGATGAAACACGCGGGGCCGCAGCGTGTCGGAAAGTCCGACGATCGCGACGCCGTCTGCGTTCTGGACTCCGGCGAGCAGCAGGCTGGCGAGACGAATGTGCAGGTCGCGTTCGACGCCGGATTCACGGATCACCGCTGGCAGACTTGTGAGCACCTCAATCCGCTTGGCCGCATCGTCATAGCGAACTCGCTGGAGCTGCTGCCGATCAATCGCCAGTTGCTGGATCGGCTGACGACCGGGCGAATCGGTCTGGCTCACCTGCTGGACTTCGAAGCGTGTCGAACCAATCACGAAGGCATCGCCGGAGGCCAGATTCACCTCGGACACGACCAGGCCATCGACGAAGACCGGATTGGATGTGTCAGCCAGTTTGCGGAGCGTCACTCGATCGGCTGCGGCATGCAACTCCACATGCAGACGAGAAATGCGTTCGTCCCAGTCTGCGTGCAGGTTCGCATCATCACCGCGTCCGAGAACGTACGTGTCACCGTCCACGAGCAGAAACTCGCGATCCAGACGGCGTCCGTTGTGAAATGCTAAGAGACGAAACATGATCCTCGGACTTGCTGCCCCGGCTTTGGTTAGCGAGGTGAGAATAAACTCACACGGTTGAAAGTGATCTTTTTTCGTTTAACGGCGAGCCGCAGGCGTAGGCGATAACGGTTTCCGCCTGCGCCTGCGGCTCGGATTGTAACGGAGCATGGCGGAAACGAAAGCTGTCAACCGGAACGCGAATGAACTTGGCGCGAGCTTCGCCCGCAACCGAACGTAGCCACGCTCGCCAGAGCGTGGGTTTCCTCTGGATCGCCCACGTTCTGGCACCCGAGGCTAGTGCGCCTGTGAAGGCGATTGAATAGTCAGGTGAGAGTCCTGATCAGAGCATTCGTTAGTGCTCTGTAGCTGAAAGTCACTGCGTTTTCAACAGAAAGGGTGGAGAGCAACTGGAAGCGAAAGAACAGTCCGTAACGAAAGTGCCCCATGC
>JAYTAK010000711.1:0-3594 GCA_043737515.1 Candidatus Kuenenia sp.
TGAAGGCTTCTTCGCTGACAGACTTCAACCATGCGGAATCGGATTCCTGCAGATGCTGAGCCAGTTGTTGCAGACTGCTCTGCTGTTTTTCCATTTCGACATCAACGCTTCCCACGACCTCGAACTTTGGCAAATCATCCAGGATCTCTTCATCGCCGAGCGAAGCGGAGATCGGCTGCTCCGGAGTCTGAATCAACTCCAGCCAGTCGAACCCGAAGATCGGTAACAGAATCAACGCTGTCCCCCAGACCAACAGGTGAAACATGGCTGACGTAAAGAAACTCATCGATGCCAGTGATGTCATCGCGGCTGCGACGCTCCCGGGCAGGGAGTCTGATAAATCGTCGTCCGTTGGGTCAGACGGATCTGTCAGAGCTGGACAAGTGACGACAGCGTCCGGCTCAAATGCCGCGCGAGGCGTTAGCGGAGGTGGCGACAACGTCTGCTTGCCGACCTGCATTGAATCGTGCTCTGCAGCAGACTCCGCCATGGAAATGTTCCCGAGCCTCTCGATTTACCGACTCGCCTGTTCAGTGAGTCTTCTGACCGATCACAACCGATTTGACTCGACTTCGCCGGCCAGCGATTTGCCGACCATACTCAAGGGCATGATGCCTGATCACTGGCGAAACGAGTGCGAGTGAATGCGGCATGATCGCACATCGAAAGCGTTTGCGTAAGTGTGACGATCCGAGTCAGGTTATCACACGAAAAAAGCCCGACCTTGGATGGTCGGGCTTAGATTTGATGGCAACGTTTTCAGATCTTTACTGTACCGTCGGGCCAGCACAGCGAATCAGGTGGTCTTTGTCGATGTAGACGACTTCCACGGACTGGTCAGTGTGGCTGAACGGAACTGGCCAGTAGGCTCGAATCGTCTTGTCATAGTAAACGGTACACTTGTAGTGGCAGTGATGCAGTCGGCAGGGTCCAACCAACGGATAGACTTTACATTCGTCCAAGCGGTCCACCATCACCTCAACCACGATACGGACATTGTTGAACTGAGTTTCCTCAAGGAACGCAAATCCGCCAGCCGGTGTGTTGGGCAACGATCGCATCACCTGATCCTCACTTGGAGGATCGACACAGAAGACGTCGCCTTCAACGGGATCAAGCACGGGAGTCCGATCGTAGCGTTCCTGAGTCCAAAGCTCGTCTTCGATCAGTTGACTTTTGTAAGCTGAGACCGGAACGGCAGGCAACGTTTTCCAGAACGTCATGCCAGTCCAGATCACGTCAATAAATCCGCCGGTCAAGAGACAACCACTGTTCGTCATCGTTGACAGACAGATGACTGCCACCACTGCGTTGCGTCGCAATTTACTGCCGAGCGTCTGCATGGGTTTCTTCCCGGTTTTCATCGTAGGCGAATTCATGAATCAAATCCTGGCTTGCGGACCTGGTGTCGCTGACCTGCGACTGGCAGACCCAAACACGGCACGCCGAAACTAAGGCGTCTTTCTTGGTATCGAACGATCCTTTCCGCTGACTTGTGAAAATGTTTCGATTTTGCGGATCAAGTCGTAAGAATCGAACGTATCGATCGTGCCGATCCTGCGGGGCAGTGCTGTTGCCAGGCGAAACCATGCGTCCGGAGACGGCTCCGGCAGAATCTGCCACAGTGTGAGTGGCGGGCCTGAGGGTCAATGGCGTGGACTTAAGGCGAGCGGGGGATGTAAATCCCCTGATTTGTCGCGAATGATGCGAAAATCAGGGCAATTACGTACCCCGCTCGCCAGTCGGATTGCTTCATAAGTCCACGTCATGGGAGGCTGGGGTCGTCGCGTCCGGTTGTGAAATCGGGAGGGCGAATCGCCAACCGATCGCAAACGCCCCTCAGCTCACAGATCCTCACGCCGATATCTGATCTCTTCACCGCGAACGCCGTCGATCACGTTGCCATCGGCGAAAACGGTCTGACCCATCACCCATGTGCGGACAGGCCAGCCGGTGAGGGTTTCCCCATTCCACGGCGACCAGCCGCATTTTGTCAATTGGTTCTCATTCAGAATCGTCTGCGTCTTTTTCAGATCGACAAGGACAAGATCTGCATCATAGCCTTCACGGATTTGTCCCTTTCCGTGAATGTTCCAGATGCGGGCCGGAGCAGCAGACGTCCACGATGCGACCTGGCTGAGCGTGCAGCGACCACGATTGACTTCGTTCAACAGGAGTGCCAGATAATTTTCCACGGCTGGCAGACCACTGGGCGATTTCGGATACGGCTGGCGTTTTTCCTCCAGCGTATGCGGAGCATGATCGGTGGCCACGACTTCCAGTGTCCCGTCCAGCAATCCGCGCCAAACGGCTTCATTGTCGGCGGATGTCTTGATGGAAGGATTCATCTGAATCAGCGTACCCAGCCTTGCGTAATCATCGACATTGAAGAACAGGTGATGCGGACATGCTTCGGCGGTAATCAAGTCACTGGTGCCCCGCAGGAATTCTACTTCTTCGGCGGTTGAGACGTGCAGCACATGGAACCGATGTCGATGCCGCTCTGCCAGCTCCACTGAGCGCTTCGTGGCGATCAGTGCGGCCCTGTGATCGCGAATCAGGCTGTGATCGGAGACCTCGCGACCGCCATTCAGTCGTGCAGCGTTGGCCTTCACTGTCGCTTCGTCTTCGCAATGTGCACAAATCGGCAGAGTTGTTTCCGCAAAGATGCGTTCCAGGGCCGCCTGCTGATCGACCAGCAAATCTCCCGTGCTGGATCCGATGAAGATTTTTATGCCAGGCGTGCGAGTTGCAGATTGAAGCACGTCCAGATTGTCGGGGGTTGCTCCAATGTAGAATCCATAATTCACATGGCACTTTTGTGCGGCGATCGCCAGCTTGTCTTCCAGCGCTTGCAGAGTTGTCGTCGTCGGTTTCGTGTTGGGCATCTCCAAAAACGAAGTGACGCCGCCTTTTGCACAGGCTCGCGTGGCACAGTGCAGATCTTCCTTGTGGGTCAGTCCCGGCTCACGAAAGTGGACCTGGTCGTCGATCAGGCCGGGCAGCAGATGCAGTCCTTTCGCGTCAATCACATCATCTGCCCTCGTGGAATCCGGCGCGCCGATGGAGGCAATGCGATTGCCGTCGATGAGCACGTTGATTCGTTCCAAGGCATCAGGAAGCACCACCGTGGCGTTTCGAATGAGCGTCTTCATGCTGCGTTTCAACCCTTTAATTGTTGCTGAGCCCAGTCACCAAGCGTCTGTTGCACATCCTGCAGCGCCTTGTCGCCCGCAGCGCGAGCGGAGTCCAAATCACCGTTGATTACGTCCGACTGGCAGAAAAGATAAAACTTGATCTTCGGTTCAGTCCCTGATGGACGCCCTGCGATCTGGACTCTGACGGACTGTGCTGCATCGGATTTGTAGACCAGCAGGTCGCCGCGCGGGTGCGTGATCTCAGGCAACGGAGTCCAGGATGGAATCGAAATGCAGCGCCCGGTACTGTAGTCCAGGGCTTCCGTGAGTCGCACTGAACCAAACTGAGCTGGCGGCGCCTTACGCAGAGTCTGCATCAGGCCATCGATTTTGGCTTTGCCAGTCGGCCCCTCGCAATAGATCGACTTCTGCCCTTCACAGTGGTACCCACAATCTT
>JAYTAK010000712.1:0-3593 GCA_043737515.1 Candidatus Kuenenia sp.
TTCGGACTTGTCGCGATTCGGATCGAGGTCAATCAGAGTCCAGCGGAACTGTGGCAGTTCATTGTTGGCGACACGCAGAAATCCGATCAGCGGCGACGACGCAAGTCCGCTTGTCGTATCGTCGCCGACAGCCACTTGAGCCCCGCGCGAAACGAAGAAGACCGTCGGCGATTCAGCCGTTTCCCGAGAGCGCAAAACCTGCGCAAGATGCAGAGCGCTCAGGACGCCGGTTTCCTGAGCGGCCAGCAGAGACTGGTTTTTGATTTGCCGTGCTGCGGTATGGTCGAGGCTCCAGCAGTGAATGACGGTCGTCAGTTTGCCACCGTCTGCGAGACACAGTTCGATCGCGCGACGCAGGCCATCGGCGGAGTCCGGCGGAATCAGGAATTCCGTGTCACTCACCTGACGGAATTTCTTCCCGGCGCGAAGCTTGATCGCAGTCTGTCCTCGCCCGGCGATCTCTGCGATCAACCGGTCGGCGATGCCATTCTTATCGGCGAATACCAGACAGACTTCTGCCTGAGAACTGACGGGCTTCGTTTCTGCCGGAGCATCGGGCAACGGCAACTCTTCCCAACGAAACTGGTACATTCCCGTCTCGGAACCGTCTGAACTGCGCTTTTGATCGACCTGAGCGGCCCGGAATCCCAGCACGTCGGCGACACGATTTCCGTGCTCGTCATACACGAAAACGTCGCACAGAATGGATTTCGAATCTCGCTGCCGCAGCTTGGCGTGAGCCCAAAGCTCCGCTGGAATACTTGCCTGATACAACTGGACTCGTCGAATGGATTCCGGCAGAAAGAAGAAATCCGGGACGACCATGTCGGTGATGACTTCGCGTGTGCCGTGAGTGGCTTGAAAGCAGGCGTCCATAATCGCCGGATGAAACCGATAGCCGGTCGCTGATTCAACGATCGACTCCGGCACAACGATTTTCGCCAGCGACTCGCCGGGCTGACACGCAACCTGCTCGATCTGCGAGAACACCGGACCGAACTGGTAGCCCATCAGACCAAGCTCTGTGTAGAGCTGTTCGTGAGTCACATCGTTACCGATTCGCGCACGGAGCTGCGCCAGATCGACGGTTTCGGCGAATGGGATTTCCGACGACACAAGCACCAGCCGACCGGAGGCGTGAAGTTCCCAGTCCTGTTTTTCGTCCGCCCTGCTGAAGATTCGAAACGATCGGTCGTCCGCATCAAAAGTGACCTGAATTGTCGATACGACATCCTGCGAAATAAACAGCGCCTTCAGGAGTTCAAGTTCCTCGACCGCGTACGGCTCCTCGGGAAACAGTTCGCGGGCAATGGCAAGACCGATTTCTGCAAATCCGGCGGCCGGAAAGACAACTCCGTCCCATAGGCGATGGTCCTGCAGCCACGCGAAGACTCTCAGATCCGCGTCGAACTGCCATGTTGGGCGAGCCACATAGAGTCGACGCTGGAGAAACTCATGAAGGATCGGAAGCATTCGTCGTGCCGATTCACCCTGATCCAGCCAGTACGATTCGTAGTGCCACGGATAACTCGGGAGCGTGACCAACTGACCGGCGGTCTGGTTGACTGCCGCCCAGTCGATTTCCGCCGAGCCGAAATGCAGTTGCGCGAGGTTCGACAGGATCTGCATGGACTCGTCGGTCTTGCGCGACAGCGAATGCATCACGCGGCCTTCGATGCCCTGAGCTGCGAGGCAATCGTTCAGTGAACTCTGCATCGACGGGTGAGCGCCGACTTCCAGGAATACAGTCGCCCCCGCCTGAATCGATTTCGCAATCGCGGGTTCGAACAGCACCGGTCGTCGCACATTGTGCCACCAATAATTGGCGTCCAATTGCTCGCCCGGATAGACACTGCCCGTGACCGTGGAGACAAACGGAATGTGGCCCGCCTGCGGTTTGATCGACGCGAGGCTTTGCATCAGCTCATCGTGAATTGGATCCATCTGGTGCGTATGGAAGGCATAATTCACCTTCAGCCATCGCATAAAGCGGCCTTCACGTTCGAGTCGCTCGCCGATCAATTCCAGCGGGGCGGTATCGCCACCGAGCGTGACGAGGCCAGGACTGTTGATCGCTGTGATATGAACCTGATCGGCAAGGTCACCGATCATTTCGCGCGCTTCACGCGGATTGATTCCGGCCGCGAGCATACGACCGTGGCCAGCGGTTGTGTCCTGCAGGCGGCTTCTGTGATAAATGACGCGAACTGTGTCTGCCAGCGACAGAGCACCGGCGCAGTATGCAGCCGCCACTTCGCCGACGCTGTGTCCGACGACTCGAGTTGGCGTGATGCCCCACGACTTCCACAGTTCGACCAGCGCGATCTGCAGGGCGCAGATGGCGGGCTGAGCGATGGCCGTCCGATCGATGTTGGACTGGTCCTCGGATTTCACCATTTCTGCGATGATCGACCAGCCGCTGAGTTCCTTGAACAGCGTGTCAATCTTTTCGATCGTGCTGCGGAACACGGGCTCTCGCTGCAGCAACTGCTGCCCCATCGCCCACCATTGACTCCCCTGCCCTGTGAAGACAAAGACCAGTTCCGTGGCGGCATCGCGACGATGACCGACAATCGCGCCCGGTACTGGCTCTTCGCTGTCGAGCCAGCTCTGCAGTCGATCACACATCTGCTGAGCGTCGTCGGCAATCACAACCAGTCGTTCAGGATGGTGATCTTTGTGCGTGCCGGCGGAATAGCAGACATCGGCGAGATTGAGTGATCCGTTAACTGGCGAGCCGGAGGTGTTAACTGCCGGATTGATCGTGAGCGCTGTATTTGTGAGCGTGGTATCAGGGGACTGACGTCCCCCGCTCGCCAATTCGCTCAGCAGTGTCTTGTAGGCGGTGGCGTAGTCTCGCAATGCGGTCTTGTCGCGGGCCGAAATCGGCAGGACAAATGGCCGTGTTGCTTTGGGCTGTTGCGTCCCTGGTTGAGTTCTCTCCAATGGCAGCGGCGCTGCTTCCATCACGACGTGTGCGTTTGTTCCGCCAAAACCAAACGAGTTCACGGAAGCAACGGGAAGCCGACCCTCTGGTTGCGGCAGCGGTCGCAGTTCTTTGACGACTTCAAGTCCCAGAGCGTCAAACGGAATGCGGGGATTCGGAGTCTTGAAATTCTGGTTGGGCGGAACCATCCGGTGATGCAGCACCAGCGCGGCCTTGATCATCCCGGCGATTCCGGAGCCGGATTCGAGGTGGCCGATGTTTGTTTTGACCGAGCCGATCAGGCACTTCTTGTCGTCGGCCCGGCCTTCCCCCAGAACTCGTCCCAGTGCTTCTGATTCAATCGGGTCTCCCACGGGCGTCCCGGTCCCGTGCGCTTCCATGTAGTCAACATCCTTCGGACGAATTCCTGCGTCGCGATACGCCTGGCGCAGCATTGATGCCTGGCTTTCCACTCCCGGCACGGTCATGGACGATGTATGTCCGTCCGAATTGACAACTGCTGACCGGACAACGGCGTAGATGCGGTCGCCGTCACGCTGGGCACGCGAAAGTGGTTTAAGATAAACCAGACCCGCGCCTTCGCCGCGGACATATCCGTTGGCTCGCTCATCAAACGCGAAGCACTGACCAGACGGCGAGAGCATGC
>JAYTAK010000713.1:0-18760 GCA_043737515.1 Candidatus Kuenenia sp.
GGAAGAAAGAAAACAATCCCGCCAACAAAAGATCCTCAAACGCCGAACCCAGGGCCGCTAATCCGGTACCTGCGGTTTACAGTGCGCTTACGCACGCCGCGTACTTTGAAACACTTTTCGATGCGGATCACTTGTCCGTTTCGCACTGTGATGGGCGACGACAGAGAATTCATGTCGGTGAATTCCGGTGTCGCTTGAGGTCGCCATAGGGCTGCGAGGTTTCATAGCCCGGCAATTTCACGATGCGCCGCAGTTTGCCCAGGGAATCTCAGTCGGCGGAGCGACTGAGCTACGTAGGCGATATCGCTCCGCGACTCGCATTCCTGGCAACCCACTCACCGAGAACAACGCTCGTTCGGTTATGGAATGATCGCGTGCCGCGTCGAAATCTGCAATTTGACTTTGAGACTGAATGCTCTGTCAGCAAAGGATTGATGGGTGGCCGGGGTTGGAGGGCATCAGCCCGAAACCCCGGGGCTTCCTTCGCTCCGCTCAGTCCAGCCCCGGCCACCCGATCCATCAAAGCAAGAGTTGAATGCGATCGTGGAATTGGCCCAAGTAGGATGGACATTCATGTCCGTCGCATGGCCATGAAACCCTGCCGGAGCGAAGGCTGTTGTGGCTTGACAGCCGTTGGACAAGGTGACGGTGTCTGGTCAGTATCTCGGACATGAATGTCCAGGCTACAGGAATCGCCGCTTTGGTGCCGTGCAATCAGTTGTGGCTACAGGCAACCGGGGGCTAACGCCCTTCGGCCAATTTCGTAACCCCAATTCCAATTGTCAACAGAGGACTAGAAGCTGTTGGGCCTCGACCGCATGAACTCAGCGATGTGCTCGATGGCGGTCCGAGCTTCGGGAAGGAGGGGATCGTGTGACTGGAATGCGGTACGTGTGAACGCCGTCATCCTGATGTCTGCGAAGTGCGACTCCGATTCTGTGCCGAATGCCGGGCGAACTGTTTGTCGGCAGGACATGGCCTTTGCTCGTGTCGATTCTGGTGCAGGTGGCCGACACATGATGTGACAGATTCGCCGTTTCCTTCAATCTGCCCGACAACCAGAAGACGTTTCGCCCGGCGGTCAGAGTTCGTTGACCGCGAAACGAGATCGTCGAAGCTGGCTGCACTGGATCACCGAATGGATGCTCTGGCGAAAATGCCTCGCTGTCTGCCGTCCAGAACAGGCTGAGCGATTCAAGATCGGCAGGATCGTCAGTTCCGTCGAGTTGAAACTCAATGGACTGGACGTCCACATCGGTTGCATCGGCCGTGTCCACGACGATACGAACCAGCGGTCCGTGTTCATTGCGGATCAGGACCGGATGAATCGGACTCGACGACGTGGCTTGAATCGCGGCGGGGTCATCCGCAGCGCTGCACAGCAGTGCGGCGATATTGAAAATGATGAAGGTCAGGGCGTGTTTCATGGCGTATTAACTCATTTGGATCGTTTGAGTACAATGATCAGGGCACCCCGGTTTCGGTCATCCTGGCCGAACTGCAGAATAGTTCCCTGTGACTGCATGGCCTGAAGCTCAGTCAGCGTTGCCTGCCGGATGCGATCTCCACCCACAATGACTCTGAGAAACTGCGTCGGGCGCCGCTGATGTTTTTCGATTGCTGAGCGAAGTTGTTCGATCGCTTCGTTAGTCTTTTGTCTGCCGTGGGCGATGTCCAAAGTTGTGGTGGATCCGTCGGTCTGACGTTGCAGTGGCGAGTCACACTTTGGACAGACCATGTCTGACTCAGTCACAGAAAAGCCACATTGCAGACAACAGCGACGCACCGAGCACTCTCCCCAAAAAAGCAATCAGCCGATCCGGCCATCGCCCCAGAACCAGACAGGCACCAATTCACCGGCAGTATAGCCACCGTGTGCTGAAGTCATAAGTGCCATGCCGTTCGCTTCCACTGTGGCTTTCAGGTCGGAGGAACCATTCCATGCGACCGGACGAACGTGGAGTTGTCCCTCTTGAACAGAAATCACCGCGGGCTGATAAACAGGGCGGTTGCCTTTGACGGCAAACGGTTGACTGAGCCTCGCCACTAGGCCGCGTCGATGTTGACCTGCGATGCCGGAGATTTTTTCCAGAGCAGGCCGAACAAAGAGTTCAAAGCAGACAAGGCTGCTCACGGGATTCCCCGGCAATCCGAACACCAGCGTCGTGCGTGATGCATGACGGCGAATTCCGAACCACAACGGTTTTCCCGGCTTCATATCAACGCCGTGAAAGATTTGTTCGACTCCGGCTGCTTCTAATTGCTGCGGCACCAGATCCAGTGTGCCTGCTGAAACGCCGCCGCTGAGCAACAACACATCGTGTTTCAGTCCTTGTTGAATTCGCGTGGAAAGCTCGGCAACGGTGTCTCGGGCAACGCCCAGCGAGACAGGACACGCGCCGCTCGTGGCAGCCTGTGCCATCAACATGGGTTCGTTCGAATTGCGAATTGCGCCCGGTCGGAGCGGTTGATCGTACGGAATCAATTCGTCACCGGTCGCAAGAACTGCAGCAGTCGGTCTGCGGTACACCGGTACGTTTGACTGCCCGAATTCCGCCAGTGCCGCGATCTGCTGAGGTTGAAGCGGTGTTCCGGCGGCCAGCAGTTGTGAACCCTGCCGCGCGGCGATGCCCTGACGCATCAGATTTGCCTCGGCGAAAATGGCGTCACGCGGAATGACAACCTGGTCCGGGGACGCTTCGTCAAACTGAGTCCGCTCAATCGGAACGACGCAGTCGCAATTGGCGGGCAGGGTGGCCCCCGTCATGATTCGAACGGCGCTCGTTGTGCTGACGGCTTTTGTCGGCACCATACCCGCCGTGACGGTTTCGACAACGGCCAGTCGAATCAGCTCGTGATCAGCGGAGGCAGAGGTCGTGACGGCAAAGCCATCCATGAGCGATTTGTCAAACGGCGGCGAATCATGCGGAGTCGCCAAATCCTCCGCCAGCACCCGATGCAGCGCGTTCGCCAGTGCCACGGTTTCGAACGCACCGGGAAGGGTATTGGCAAGGACAAGTTCCAGCGCGTCACTCACGGACAGCATGGCGGGCACTCTACGATAGGGATGATTGGAAAATCTGGAACGGGCGTCAGCCGTTTTGTCCGCAACCAGCGCTCGCGGCCCGGCTCCGGGTCGTCTCCAGTAGAGAGGCTAGACGTTCCCAACACTTCGCACAAGCAAGGTGCGTCTGCGACTTTAGCGGCGGGTGCAGTCGCCGATTTCGGTAGGTCCTGCTTGCCGAGCAATGCCGTTCAGCCAGGCTTTGTGTAGAGGAACCCAAGTTGAAGAGCCAAGTGCCGACTACCGCTTCGTCCCTTCTCCACAGAATCGGGGGAACGACTTTCGCTGCATCGCCGTGCCGAATCGTCGATGCGCGCCGACCTGTCCTCAGGTCGGGAATCGTCGTCGTTGCCTGCGTTCTCCGAAAACCGAAAACCGAAAACCTTTTTTTTGAGCCGACGTAAAGTCGCTGCCCTCGATCGTATCCGCCAATGCCGCTCGAATCAGATTCAGATCCACATACGCCGCACACGCCAGAATCGCCGTCTCGTCCAGAAGTCTGACCGCGCGATATCGCGCCTGCCAGAATTTTCCGAGTTCCCCATCTTCTTTATTAGCGCGCTGAGCAATGTTCTGACTCAACAACCGCATCCATCATGAGAGATCGCTCAGCCGACTTCCCACCGTCGCCAGCTTTTCTTTGTTGTTCACGATGCTGTTGATTTCGAACTCCGTCGCCTCCAGCGGCTGCCGTTTCTCATCTCGCCGTTCTGGACACAGCATCAGCCACCGACGAGCCAATTCGACATCGCTCCATTCCTTCACCACATCCGACCGAGTGCAAATGGAGCCAGCGGTTGGCCTACTGCAATTCTCTGAAAACTGAACACCGAAAACCGAAAACCGAAAACCCGGCGCAGCCGCTACGCAATCTCATCCGCCGCAAACACTTCCACGCGCGCCAACTGTGCCATGAATCACCTCCACTTGAGCAGCAAACTCAATCAAACAGAGGGCGAAAGTGTACAAAACGAACCCCGTCTGTTAACCAGGTGCTGTGTCCACATTGTTCTCCTTTCGTGGCGAAATCGCTGGTTATGAAACACGGGTACTGGTGCGATACCGACCGAAACGGACGCAACAATGAACTTCAGCCGATCTGCCTTTCCCCCGCCGTTCGATCTTCGTATTCTGCTCCTGGTTGCCCAAACGCCTTTTGAGGAATTGTTCCGGAGATTGCCAGATGTCCGACGCACCACTTGAACAGCGAGTTCGAACGCTTGAACAACAAATGCACGACGTTCTGCAGAGAATACAATCGTCATCGTTGCCAGACTCTGTCACAAAAGACTGGCGGAAGAGCCTCGGCATGTTTGATGATCATCCGTTGATGAAACAAATCGATCTCGCCGGACAGCTTGTTCGTCAGCAGGACCGCGAGCAGGGTGCCGCATGATCATTCTGGATACCGATCACCTGACGGTGTTGAAGTACGCCAGGGACAGCCGATTCATGAAGCTGGCACAGCGGATGGCGGATTCCGTTGATCAGGATTTCGCCACGACAGCAATCACACTTGAAGAGCATCTTGCTAACGGCCAACACTCGCGATTTCGCCAGCATCTCAGGACTGCGAAGTGAGAACTGGCTGGAATAGTTGCTGGGCTGATTTGGAGACTGAAATCGCACCAACCGAAGTAATCCGGAATTCCGGTCGTGGCCCTTTTGAGCTTTGGCGGTAAACAGTCGGCGAAATGCACGAGCACAGCCTTGTGGCTGCGGCGGGCAAGCCAAAGCTTGTGTTCCGCACTGCTGTTGATTTCGAACTCCGTCGGCTCCAGCGGCTGCCGTTTCTCATCTCGCCGTTCTGGACACAGCATCAGCCACCGACGAGCCAATTCGACATCGCTCCATTCCTTCACCACATCCGGCCGAGTGCAAATGGAGCCAGCGGTTGGCCTACGGCGATTCTCTGAAAACTGAACACCGAAAACTGAAAACCCGGCGCAGCCGCTACGTAATCTCATCCGCCGCAAACACTTCCACGCGGGCCAACCGTGCCATGAATCACCTCAACTTCAACAGCAAACTCAATCAAACATAGGGCAGAAGTGCACAAAACGAAACCGGTCTGTCAACAGAGTGCTGTCTGCCTGATGTTGTTCCCCTGCGTGAATGTCCTCGGAAAGACTGCGATGAATCGGTCGCATCAAGAAAATCGACAGATCCCCCGGGTTACTTAATAAATCTACGAGCAAAGGGAAAGGACCTTTACACGAAACCTTTGGCCTGATACTTTTGCTTCCATGAGTCCCACCGCTTCTCCACCAACCACTTGGAACAGTTTGCTTTCAGCCGCCATGCAGGCTGCAAAGGTACTCGTCGGCACCGGCAGGGGTAATAATGATCGGCAGCGCAGGGATGAGACGACGGCGATCTTCACACAGTTCTATTACCGTTTGCGGGACAAAATCGAGCATCACCTTGAAGGGCAGTTTCACGCCGCGCACTTGCTTGCGGAGGAACTCCGATTCTTCTTCGGAGCGCAAGCGGCTGTCATCTTCCTGAATGACCGTTGCGTTCACCGTTCACTTACGCAGAGGGAATTCGAGACGTTGACTCAGAAACGTGGTGTCGGCCTGCAGAGAAGCGGTGTCCCGACATGTCGAGTCGAGACAGTTTCATTCAGTGCGGATGAAATCAAACAGATTGGGGCAAACGATAATTTAAGCAGATGTAGCAGCCTGGTTGTTGCGAGTGGACTGGGAGACTCCGCCCAGTGGACAATCTGGATTTGGAGCGGAACGGACGGAATAGAAAGCGAGAGGTTGAAACTCTTTCAACCCCCTGATTCCAATCCTTCGGTCGAATTTTGGAGTCGCTTAGGATCACTTCTCGACCTCTCTCACCCGTCAGCCGTAGGGGCGGAGACGAAAATTTCATCACTCTCGCCGCCTACGAACACATCAGGGCTCGAAGACTTTCTCCAAGAATACGAGGAGCAATTCCTCCCTCTGGACAGCATTCTTGAACCGCTGCGCCGCAGGATAACCGACGAACTGCGAGAATATCTCACAGTGGACGACAGCGGGGTATCATGCGCGTTTTCTGTTCGACATCGGGAGGAGGATGCCGTTCATTTCTACGTTACGGCCCACCAAGCCAGAGACGCTGTGAAGTTGGTTGAAGACATTGAGCCTCTGCGGGCTTTCTCCGTCTTTCCCTACGGCCCAGGCGAAGCCCTCAGCGGCTGGGTCATGGAAACGGGAGCGTGCCTTTATCTTGAGGATTTCACAACCTCCAATCTTTGGAGTCGCTACATCGAAAAAGGCGGACTGACGAATTCAGACCGTGAGGCCCAATTGAATCGAGTGGCGAAGTTTTTCCGCGTCAACAATGGCAACCTTAAGCACGCCTACTTGATTCCGGTGCTCTTGCAGCAGGCAAAAGACGCCCAAGGTGCCTTCCATTTGAGGACGGACTTGATGTTGTCCATTACGATAGCCAATGTCCTTGATGTCGAGATGCGGCGGCACATTTTTGAACTGGTCCAGCGTCTCGGAAGCGCGGTTGGCGTTGCCTTGGCGGCACAGCGTGAATATGAAAGTGTAGTCGGGCGCGCCATCTTGGCGGAAAAAGTCCAACCACTCACACGGTTCATCTCCCATCAATTGTCGAACAGAAGCAATGTTTTGAACGGCCTAATCATCGTGGGTTCCAGTATTTCGGCTGAGACGGAGAAGACCTGCAAGTTCATCACTGAGGACATCGGGAACATCTGCCAGATTGCCGCAGCGTATCATCAGTACGTCCAAGGCGGTAAGAACCTGCCGTTTGAGGCCATCGAAGATTTCTCCGCCTTTATTGGGAAGGTCTGGCAGAATGCGCGCGCAGAGTTCATCAGCCGCGATCCGAGGAACACGGCGATCTTCGATGAGTCTGCCAAGCCGTCGGTCGCCAGCATCCCGAAAGGTTTCGTGATTCATCGCCCGTCTATCGAGTTCCTGTTCCGTAACCTGATTTCCAATTCAATTGACGCGCTCGAGGGAAACTCAGGCGGCCGAATAACTCTTGAGGTCAAATACATCGATACTGCACAAGCGGTCGAATTGAGTGTAGAAGACAATGGCCCTGGGATCACGAACACAACAGCCGACGCACTGCTAAAAAGGCAACAGGTCTCTCGAATAGCGGGGACCGACACGGATAAGCAAGACGGTTACTCTGGATTCGGCTGGCATTTTATTTGGCTTTTTTGTGACGCCCACGGCGCAGCACCGTCTTTTCCTATAACGAAGGAATCTGGCGCTAGCGGCTGCAAAGTGACCGTAACATTTCCTGTGCGACGTTCATCGGAGGCAATCAATTGAACACGAACCCGCTTATCTCTACAAATCCAGATAAAGCTCTCCATGCAATCGTGGTTGATGATGACCACGCACAGGCGACAGGTGTGGCGGCTCAATTGAAGCGCTGGGGCTTCGAGTGCAAGGTGTTTACTCGGTGGAGTGTTGCGAAGGCTGAACTTGAGAGTACTCCCAAGACAGACTTGCTTGTAATCGACAATGCTCTGAAGGACGTGAAGTCGGGTATCCAATTCGTCGCCGATTTCCTGGCTTCCGCGAAAACGGCACCCTCCAAAGTGGTTGTGATGACCGGCTACGCCTCTTCCCTCAACCAAGCTGACCAAGATGCTGGGAAGAAGTGGGGTATGCGCGTCGAGGCCAAACCTCCCGATCTAGCTTCCGTGATTACGGCATTTTTCCCATCGGCCAAACAGGTCTCCGAAGTACTGCGTCCAGAATCAAAGTCTTGGTGCAGGAGAACTATTGGGTGGTGCGAGGGACACTCGGGACTCGGGCAATGGACAGGTGTAGTACTGACCAGTGTGGCAATTTGCCTAGCGGCTCTCGGGATATGGGTTTCAATCTGGCTTGCGGACCGTCCGGGACAAAATGTAGCGCCACTAAACGGGAGCACGAACGGTTTACCCGCTGTCGGAATTATTCCCGCAGGACCACCGCTAAAAGTGCGGTTGGCCGTGAATCCGGTTCCGTTAGGAGCCCTGCCCATCATCGCTGACAAGGCCGATTACTGGGAAGCAGTCGGCTTAGAAGTGGAATTGATTTCATTCCCAACCGGAAAAGCATCGCTTGACGCAGTCTTGGGTGGCGGCGCTGATTTCGCCACCGCAGCAGAAACTCCCATCATGCGGGCTGGGTTGGCCGGACTCACTCCTGCCGTCATTGCGACGATTGCTTCATCTCCTGACGACTGCAAAGTCTGTTATCGCCTGGACCACGGCATTACCAAACCAAGCGATCTCAAAGGCAAAAAGGTGGCGACTGCTTTTGGCACCAGCGCCGAGTATTTCATGGATGCTTTTCTAAGCCATCACGGTATCCAACGCGATGAAGTCACCGCTCTCTCCATGAAGCCGGCTGAAATGGTAAGCACGTTGGTCAAGGGTGACATCAGCGCGTTCTTCATTTGGGAACCCTATCCTCTGCAAGCTGGACAAATCTTAAAAGGTAAATCCGACATCTTTCTCGGCGGCAGCATCTACACGGAAACTTTCCAGATTGTCGCGCGCCGGGACTACGCTAAGGCCAACCCTGAAGCCTGCCGCCGACTGTTGCGCGCATTGCTCGCTGCCGAGCAGCACGCAACCACCAATCAACAGGATGCGGCCGAGAAAGTAGCTGCGTTTACCCAACTGTTACCAGCCGACGTGAGCGCGATTTGGAAGAACTTTCAGTTCCGGGTTGGTCTCAACTCAGAGTTCGTCACGTTACTGGAAAATCAAGCGGCTTGGGCACGTGCCAGTGATCCTTCGCTGCCAACGAACGTTTCCTTCCGCACTTTCCTGTGGCCTGAGCCGCTGAGCCAAGTCGCCAGCGATCGCGTCTCCCTTAAACCATGAAAAGTCTATGCTTCTTCAACTAAACACGGTGCATGCAGCATCACGCCAAACGTTGCTCGACTGTCTTGTTTTGGGTGCCCCTTCGTTTCACCGCCTGTTTTCTGGCTTGACACACCCATTGCGAGAGTTTCGTGGTGACCTGTCTCCTCTTGCCGATCTTGGGCTAGTAGAGATTTCTTCCGGAGACGCCCGAGCGTTGTCACCCGTCATCGCGTTTGACGGCCTGTTCCTTAAGTGTGACCCACCGACAATGGAACTTTGGGAGCGCGTATTCCCTCTTTACGACGACGAGTCTCTGCTACTTGCACGATGGGCAGATGTGCGGCGCGGGGAACGTGTGTTGGAGATTGGAACCGGCGCGGGGATTACAGCCCTGAAAATGGCGGCCCAAGGGGCTGACAAGGTCATAGCCACGGACATCAACCCACGAGTTGGGGACTTTTTTACATTCAACGCTGAACTCAATGGTTTGGCGAGCAAGGTTGAGTATGTGCATAGCAATGTGTTTGCGGGCGTTGGTGGCGAACGATTTGATATAATCGTCAGTAATCCCCCATTTGTTCCGATTCCACGGGAAGCGGGATATTTTCTTCACTCAGATGGCGGCCCCTTCGGCACCTCGGTGCTTGAGAGTCTTGCGGCGGAATGGCGCAACCACATGCTACCCGGAGGTCGGCTGTATGCGATGGCGATGAGTTTGGGGAGTTCATCCGAATGGCGCCTCTCCAGCATGTTCGCGGAAGCACAATTTGCGGCGATCTACGATACGCCAAACCTCACTCTGGATCATTACTTTGAAAAGTTTCAGTGGGTTCCAGGACAAGAGCGTTGGCGAGAGTCTCTGTGTGAAATGCGATACGACCGCATCGGTTACTTCGGCTTGGCAGCCGGTAAAAATACGGAACAAAGTCTGGGTCGCTTGAAGGCTGCTATTTCTGCGGAACGGGCCGCTGTCAGAGCAACACCGTGGAGTGATTGCAGTTGGAGCATGGCTGCGCGGCTCAAACGGTATCTTCAAGTAACCTCTCAAATGCGACGCTTCGCATGATAACATTTTTGTTGAGGCTCGGCGTTGTCGCAGGAGCAGTTTTGTTTTGGCAAGTGTTGTGGCAGTTACTTCAATGGGAGGAACGCCTCTTTCCCCCGCCGTTTAAAGTTCTCAGCACTTTGGCAACGGACATTGGTTCAGGATCTTTGTTCACCGATATCATGGCAAGTCTCCGCCGGGTGGGCATTGGATACTTAGCAGGTGCCTCTTTGGGGATTTTCTTTGGGATTCTTACCGGTACCAGAAAATGGGCGGATACAGTATTCGGGAGTCTTTTCCACCTCCTCCGCCCTATCCCACCAATAGCAATGGTGCCCTTGTTCATTGTCTGGTTTGGAATTAGCGAATTCGGGAAAGTGCTACTCGTTGCCGTCGGCGTAATGTTTCCTGTCTGGCTCAACACGCACCTCGGGGTCAACGCGATTGGCACAACTCACCTCTACCTTGTCCAGAGTTTAAGGGCTGGTTACTGGAGCCAACTTTGGAATATCTGGCTGCCCGGCGCAGCAGGTTCTATTGCCGCAGGACTGAGGGTATCTGTGGCTTTGGGGTTTTATTGCCTGATTGCTGCCGAAATGACGGGAGCGCTGCACGGATTGGCCTACCGAATTGAACTCGCCCATCTGGCATTTCGAGTGGACCGAATGATTGGTCACATGGTCGTGTTGGGTGTGTTGAGCTTTGTAGCCGATACACTGGTGCGACTGAGCCTCTCGAAAGTACTCCCTTGGACCGCTCAACCCGACCGAAGCGAATGAACAATCCTGCCCTTACAATCGATAATGTTTCTGCTTGTTACGAGCTACACAAGTCGGTGCTGGCTGGCGTTTCTTTGGAAGTTGCCGAAGGAGAGATCGTAGCGTTATTGGGGCCATCTGGCTGCGGGAAAAGCACGTTGCTCTTGCTCCTTGGAGGCTTCCTATCGGTGACAGACGGAGCCTTGACGTATCGCGGGCAACCCGTGAATCTGCCTGACAGTCAACGCATTCTCCTTACACAAACCGACTCAACATGGCCGTGGAAATCGGCCTTGGAGAATGTCGCTTACCCACTGCGGTGTCAGGGATACACACGAGCAAACGCGAGGGCTACGGCAGTTTATTGGCTTGATGCAGTGGGGCTTGGCGGTTCTGTCGGAGTCTATCCTGGTGAATTGTCAGGTGGAATGCGTCAGCGCGTGGGTGTCGCCAAGGTTTTCGCGCTCCGGCCGAAACTCCTCCTGCTGGACGAACCATTCGGTGCCCTAGATGAATTTACCCGACAATCCGTGAACCAAGTGTTCCTTAACCTCTGGCGGGAGAATCGGATGACCGTCATGCTGGTAACCCATTCACTCAACGAGGCAATCTTCCTTGCTGATCGTCTGGTAGTTTTAGGTGGAAAGCCGGCGCGTGTTGTCGGAGACTTTCGAGTGCCATCGCCACGACCTACGCAAATTGAGGATACTTTCTCACCTGAGGCGGACGCTCTTCGAGTCAAGGTTTTGAGACTCTTAGAGGCAGACGGCCGCCCGGCTCAGAGTGCCGCCAAAGTCGGCAAAGATAACAAATGACCGTCAGTCCAAAGAACATTGTGGAGGGGTTTGACCGCTTACGAGAATGCGTTAGCGAAGTGTTGGAGCTTCGTCGCCGTGCTTGGGAAAAGATTTGTCTCATCTTACGCCGAGATAAACAACGTCGAGGAATCTCTGCGATCTATAATGTAGGTCGGATTCGGGTGTTGGCTTCTAGTTCCCGCGGCGGCACTAGCGTCACGGTGGAGTTGTTGCAATGGCAAGGCGCGGAGTGTGTACACGCCGCAGGATGCTTGCTTACACTTCCTGGGGAAGAAAAGCCGCACCTCATACTTGCAGGCCTGGCCTTTCCGACCCGCACCGACAGGTTTGACGATTTGAACGAATCGGATGTGTGTGACGAACGAGTGTCAAAGCTATTAGGCGAGATCGCGTCGGAAGTAGGTCATCCCGTCTCGCGATGCGACAATATTCAGCTTTATGCAACGCAACTTTACCGCCGACTGCTTCTCCAATGGCCGTTAGCTTTAGCAGAATGGGAAATGGATTCTGCCATCCTGGCGCTAACAAAAGCGTTGAGGATCAGATTCCCACAGGGTTACTGCGACGGGGTGTCCAACCGACAGCAAGTCTTAGCGACCTGTGTAGACTGTTTCCCATTCATCCGTCCGTCATTCTATGACTGCTGGCCTGCGCGTACCGAGGAAGACGAGTTGATGCTCGCGGGGAGGTGTTGGTCAATCGAAGAAACGCCGTTCGTGGTGCCGCCACCATGGCACAATGCATCGCAACATGAACTTGAGGAAGGATGCCTGCTGCTACGCGATCCATCGAACGCTTGGCGATTGCGATTCTGGCGGGCGGTCTTTCCGACTCAGGAGATTGGAATCCTTCATCTCGTTCGTGATCCACGCGAGTCCATTCAAGGACTCTGTGACGGGTGGAACTATCCATTCGGCTTCCAAACAATGCCCAGTGATGAGGTATTGGTGATTCCTGGCTACACCGATGGAGCAGAATCCGGCCGAAATGAGTGGAAGCGATGCCGCTTGAATTTTTCCATCAACAGAGTCCTCAGTTGTGAACTGCTCAACGACCATCAGCCCCTGAGTTTGGTGCGGATTTGCGCTAGGCAATGGAGAGATTCACACGAGAACATCATGGCGGATAGTGAACATCTCTCTCTGCCCCGGTCAATCGTCCGATTTGCCGACTTACGCGAGGAAACCGAAAAGACGTTCAAGGCTATCTGTGGGGTTGCACGCTTGGAAATATCGGCAAGCGGTTTGAAATATGTCTATTCATTTTCCAACCGCCTGGTCATGGCAACGTCTAACTTGAAGCCAGCCAGCCATGAACGGTGGAAGTCTTCGTCCCATGCTAATGAAATCGAGCTCCTGGTTTCGTCGCGATTCTTCGATGAGGTGTGCCGTAAGCTCGGTTTCGATAAATTGAAATGAGTTCCAATGGACGCATCAACAAGAAGTGTCGGCGTCTAAACGTAACGCTCCGTGGTAGCTTAAGCCGATTTCCTGGTGCCAGATGTTCTTAACTGCGAGCTCAACTATGCGTAGATGCCTTTCACCATTTTTTATCGGTCGTGAAGAGCTTGGCCTGGACCGTGGAACTGCACCCTTCGATGTCATCCTGCCCAATAGTCTTGTCGGCCCTCATTCCGGATCGAAAATCGCCATCAACCGTATCAACCTTGCAATCCGAGAATTCGTAGCTGCGACTATTATGGCTGGCGACAAACCTCTGGTGCTTTCGGGTGATTGCCTTAGTTGTATTGGTTGTCTTGCTGGAGTTGAGGCAACTGGCATCCGACCACACTTGCTTTGGTTTGATGCTCATGGCGATTTTCACACTCCTCAAACCACGATCAGTGGTCACCTAGGTGGTATGCCATTGGCTATGATAACGGGCCGGGGTGATCTGTCTCTGCTGGATGCAGTTGGACTGACACCATTCCCAGATGAGAACGTCTGCCACATCGGAGCAAGAGCTTTGGAGGCAGGGGAAAAAGAGGCGTTTGTAGCATCACGAATCTGCCGCATTGACCGACTCACGGAGGTTCTTGAAGAGTTACCGAAACGGCCTCCTCTATGGGTCCATTTTGACACTGACTATATCAATCCAAACGATGCACCAGCGATGCGGTATCCAGCAGCAGGGGGAGTCCCTGCACAAGTCACAAAATCGGATTTTGACGCGCTAAGACAAACAGTGTCTATCGTCGGCATTTCGATTTCGGCATGGGCACCACATTTGGACACACAAACAAAGACAGCCGCGATTTGCTGGGATTGCATTTCAGATTTGGCGGCAACCTGATTTTATCCACTGCGTGACAAGAACCAAAAGAGCAAAAAAGCTGCTATACGGGGACGATACTTTTATCAAACCCGCGGATGAGATCAAAGGGATGAGATAAAAGGGGTCAGGCGTCCTAAGTAAGGGGATCGTTGACTCGTTCCACCCACCTCAACAACCGCGGCAGAGGCCAAGGACACATAAGCTTTGGATCAGGTTCGGATTTCTGCAACCATCGCCACAATGATCCCCCATCGCCAGTCTTCCGCACGATCCACCAGTTTCGCTCGCAAGGCGTTTCGTTCGACGTAGCGACAAACGACGAAAAGTCATCGTCATCCTGGATCGGAAAGCTTTTGTATCGCTGTTGATAAACATGGCCGAGTTCCCCTGGTGTGATAGTGGGTGTGATAAAGTCCGCCAGCTTCGTCCGCTCGGGGTGGTCTCTGCATGTGATCCTACTTCTTGAAAAGCACAATCATAGCCTCAAAATCGCCAATACGCTATGGAAGACGCCTGACCCCTTTGATCTCGTCCATGGGTGGAAACGACTTGCTCGACGTTGCAATTCTGAAACCCTTCTCAAGCCATGATTTGTACAACCCTATCATATAAACTCCGCGCTCCGTAGAACGATCAAACCTTTCAAATGGCTCGTGTGGAACGCTAAGTTCCGACAAGTCCGAATCGCTCCACCGAACATTTGAAAGGTACAAGACACTGTCATTGATCAGTATACCGTGATAGTTTGGCATATAAGCATACTGAGCAATCGCCAAACTAGATTCCGTCGAAGAAAGGCAGGTTGTATATCGGCTACAAAATGTTTCAATATGCTCCGCTTGCTTTCTGACGAGGTTCGGTTGACTATCGCCTTGCGGTAATATTGACTCTAGGAAGTTCGGGTCTGTTTGAAGTAAGCGAATATGGAGATTCGATACTTGTTTGCTCTGTATAGCTTTTCCTAATGCATTCTCAAGCGTAAGCCATGCAGACTGCATCGTCACCCCAATCCAAGCAATATCACATCGCCCCGGCTGCCGCAATGCAGATCGTATTTCATCATGAAATTCCGTTTGCGCTTCTTGGTGAGAAGGGAAGACTGTACGCTCTGGTTCCGATCTTCGATGAATATCAAGAAGCACGTTTGTCATAATGCTAAGATAGACAAACACTGCCACTGGAAAGATCTGCGGGAACCAGTTATCAAGCAAGATGCTTAATGTTAACAATGCGTAAGCACCCCATGCCGCAAACTTCTTATTGTCATGAAGCCAACGAAACGGCTTGACAAATTCATTTTCCAGAAAATGGTCTTTCTTGCTCATGGTTCTACTCGCGATTGTGATCAACGATTATTGTTTTAACCTGGGTGAAAGCCTCTAGCATGGAGCTTAGTGAAGCCTCTCGTCCAAGTCCGGAGGATTTGTATCCGCCAAAGCTGATGCCAGGCTGAATTACCATTCCGCTATTAATCTGAATAAATCCAGCTTTCAGTCTTCGAGCCAAAGTGAGGGCATCGGAAATACTGTTAGTAAGAATACAAGCGGACAGCCCAAATTCCGTCCCGTTTGCCGCTGACTCTACTTGTTCAAAAGAATTCCAAGAGTGAATAGTGGCAACGGGGCCAAAAATCTCCTGCTGGACGACAGGCGATTCCATTGGCGGGTCGAGCAGCAACACCGCTGGAAGGAAGCATCCATTAGAAAAGTAACTATCTGTAGGTTGGTTGCCGATCGTTTGAACCACAACCCCAGCATTCCTCGCATCTTCGACGAATCTACAAACTCGCTGCACTTGTTCTCGATTGATGAGTGTCCCTATTTCCGTGTCCGTATCCAACGGATCGCCCATCTTCATCGCCGCAACCGCGAATTGAAGGCGATCAAGGAAACTCGTTCGAATTGAATCATGGACAAAGATCCGCGTCGTTGAGGTACAGCTTTGTCCTTGCCGAGAAAATCGCATCCCAGTGATAGTGTGTTGAACTGCCTTTTCGATCGGTACGTCGGGGAAAATAATGAGGGGACTCTTTCCGCCAAGTTCCAGAGTTACCGGCACTAGACGTTCGGCTGCGATACGATAAATGTGCTTCCCAACGGAAACGGACCCAGTGAATGTTAGCTTCGATATCAACGGATGCTGAGCCACATATTGACCAGTCTCGCCCATTCCATTTACGACGTTTAAGACGCCCGCTGGGAGATGGTCGCCGAGAATCTTGGCCAATAACATTGTAGAAAGAGGCGATTGCTCGGCTGGTTTCACCACGACGGTGTTACCTGTCGCCAATGCTGGCGTAACCTTCAGGCAGAACAACATGGCTGGGACATTCCAAGGAATGATGGCACCTACAACCCCAAGTGGCTCACGTACAGTAAGTGCAATTACGTTTGGCGCATAAAGAAACGATTCACCCTTCGCTTCTAATGGCATTCCGGCGAAATATCGCATTATCTTTACGGCATTAACGACTTCGGGGCGAGTTTCTGTCTTGAATGGACGACCGGTCTCCAGCGAGATCAAAATGGCAATATCGTCCACCCGTGCCTCGAATGCAGCGACAGCAGCCAAAAGAATTCTTGATCGCTCCAGCGGTGGTGTCGCAGCCCACGTGTCAAATGCCTTACTCGCAGATTGGACAGCGGCGTTCACGGTTTCTTCGCCGGAATCCGGAGCTTGCCCAATACAGGTCATAGTAGCTGGATCGACGACGTCGAAACAAGTATTTGACGTTTGACCACAACATGTACCATTGACATAATTGAGCTTTGATACTTCGGTAGCGAGTGAGATCGCGAATTCTCGTCGGTTCATGAGAGGTGTTCCTTTTTCTGGTTGTTCGTTGGATCAAAAAAAGTCGTAAGTTCTTCCATTAACCCTAATGAGGTAGAAATCAGATCGTCCTTGTCGTGAAAAGAAAAGGCCACAACTCCAATCCCAGAGGCACTTGGGGTTGAGAATTCGTGCCAGAAAAGTGATGGGAAGCGAATCACGGCGACTACCCCTGGTTCAATGACATCTGTTGTGGGATCAACGTTCGGATCGCCTGTCTCTGGCAGACTATTGTGTCGTATCTGCAGTTCCGTATCTCCGCAAACAATCAAGTGCCGACCTCCTGGGTGCCAATGAAATCTTTGACAACTCCCTCGGGGAAACCACATGTAGTGAAGACTTGACGGAAACCCGCGTTCTGGTGGAAAGATCATCCGCGTCGGAAGCGAATCGAATTTAGCGGCGTGGGGCGTATTCGTTCTCTCAGAGAGTTCCGACACGAAACGTGTCACCAGATCGAGTGAAAGTGTCGCAAGTTTGACAATCTTCATCACCGCAGCCATCCTTTCGGTTCGTTCATCATCCCAGTACTGAACGGAGCGATGAGTTTTTCGGATCAAAAATTCACTGCGAAGTGTCTCAAGTATTCGAAACAGATGGAATCAAGAAGTCGTAAAATTTTTGCAGCAAAGCAGTTACAGCTCCCAGAATAGGTTCGAAATCTGCCGAAGAACTGCGACAGGATCGTATTGCTTGTGGCGTTTCCACATGCGTTGCTCAGGAGTGACCTTTGTTCGTTCTCCCTGATCAACTGTCCCCGGAACCACGACGGGAACAAAACACTTTGGGGACAAATTAGGGGGACAATTCAGGATCAGGGGGCAGGTCTTTTTTAATTGCGCCCTGCACCCCTAATTGCTCTCTCCCTGATTTGCTCTTTGGCACCGCTTCATTTGGGTTCGCTTCTTGTCGTCAGGGTTGAAAGATACTCTGTCAGATCGCGGATTTCGCGAAGAGTGAGGGCTTTCGTCATCGCGGGCATGGCTGACGTCGTGGCGGATTGTTCGTCGATCGTGTTTCGGGCGATTCGGATTGTCTCGTTTGAAGGTGTGACCAGGGTCAGCGACGTTGCGTCTTCATCCTTGATTGTACCGGCGACGAGTTTGCCAGTGTCCAGCACCAGTGTCACGGTGCCAAATCCTTTGGCGATCTTTGCGTTGGGCAGCACCAGCGATTCGAGCAGGTAACGGCGGTCTACGTTCCGATCCGGATGCGCGACGGCTGACAAATCCGGACCGGCCATGCCACCGCCACCATTGACGGTGTGGCAACGAATGCATTGAGCGACGGCATGACTGACGAACAATTCACGTCCATGCTCGGCGTTGCCACCTTCCAGGGTCACTTGAAACGCGGCGAGTGGATCTGACAGATCGCCGCTGGCCCTGAATTCGTTCATCGCCGCCTGACGCGATTCAGTCGGCGCCGCGGTGAGCGCTTCAATCAGATCGAGTTGCAGTGAAGGCGGCACATTTCCCTCACGCAGCCGGACTGCCCACTCGTCCAGTGACTGCCCGGCGCTCGGTGACTTGATCCGCGCGAGTGTGGCGAAAGCAAGCTGCTTTTCACTCATGTCTGCGAGTTGATCGTCAAGCAGTTGCGAGATGAGCGCAGATGCTCGTTCTTCGTCGCGGGCAGCCAGCAGATTGCGTGCTTCGGCCCGCAGGTTTGCGTTGTCTGAAGTCAGCAATACGTCGATGATCTTCGGAAGCTCCTCAAACTCCCGGCTGTGCAGCAGACGAAGGGCGGCCATGCGGACATCGGGTGACCGGTTCGCATCAACGACCCAATTCGCAAACACTCGGTCGTCCGTTTCCACTTTGAGCGTGACGAGCAGCCCGGTCACATCCGCCTGCAACAGATCGGGCGCTGTGGCGAGCAATCTGGCTGATGCCTGCTGAACAGCGTCACGCACAGTGGTGCCGTCGCGAGCTTCGATGGGTTGCCAGAATCCGGTCACTCGATCACGAGTGGTGGATCCCTGCCATGCCCCCAGCGCGGCGATCGCTTCGCGGCGGATGACGAGAGGTAGCAGGTCGCTGGCCGCAATCGCGATCACCGCTTCGACATTGGCTCGACCGCCCTGTTGCAGATTGGCGTTGACGATACGACGCAGCAGTGGCA
>JAYTAK010000714.1:0-3586 GCA_043737515.1 Candidatus Kuenenia sp.
ACAGAGAGCCAGAAACGCGAACTGATGAAACTCCTGATCAAGCACGTCGAGATCTGTCGCACCGAAGTCAGAATAGTGTACAAAGTCCCTTCGACCCCAACTCTCGCCAACACCGCTGCCAACGACTTTTTACAACATCGATTGCAGAGTCACGGCGGAGCGTGACGGCTACGATTTGCATGTGACACCGGCGATACCAGTGACTCTCTCGACAGGCGGAGTTGGAACTTGAGTCCAGCAAAAGTCCCTTCACAAAATCAACTGAATTCGCACACAACGTTGGTTTGCAATCGACAGCGCCTTTTTGCCGGACGGGGTTTTCAATTCTACCGGTTCTCAGGGTTTGGCGACTGCGGCTGAGTGTCTGTCGAGTCAGGCGCTGCTTGCGGGATAGGACATGACCTAGCAGTGACCGCAGGATTCTTGGGAAGAACTCCGCAGTATCGCGTATTCCGAGGAATGGGTTCCCACAAACTCCTTTCTTCAATCGACGTTACCACACCCTTGTAACCAGGATAAACCGTTGCAGCGGAAATTCCGTGATACGCCAATAAATACAGCACTTTCCTTGCCTCGCGAACCGGACAGACAAGCGCGCATAGTATTGGAGGAGTAAAGAGTTTCGACGACACGCATTCCATACTGACCCGTTCGGTCGGAGAGTCCATTTCAAGCTTCTCTCCGGAATCGTAGACCGTGAAGAGTCCTTTTTGGGCCGCTAAATTGGGAATCAATGCGGCTGGCGCACGGACGATTCGTAGCTTGGCGTTCGGGTGGGGTAACGAATTCGGTTTATTAAACGACTGACCCACGAGCCGTATCTTCACCCTCGCGACGTCAAGTCCCCAGATTACGAAGAATCTTTCGGGCGATTTCTCCCAAGAATGACGGCCCTGATACTTGTCGGGCTCTTTCAGATAACGTGCGGCTGCGCTCTTCGCAGCAAAGTAGGCAGCGAAATATGGATTGTCGCTCCAGTCCAGTAGTCGAGTCGGCAGCTCATAGTGTTGCCCGATCGCCATAAGTGGTAATAAGACTTCCGGTGGCCATGACAGCTCACCACGTTGAAACGCTGTCAGCCCCCACGGGAAAGTCTCGTCGAAAAACGCATTGATCTGGCTGTAATCTGGAAGTGGAAGCGCGTGAGAATTTGCGTCGTCAAAAAACCGACGCAAACAAAGATACTCTCGCGTAACTTGTGCTGAGTGCGTGTCACCTTCGGCAGGACGTGGAATTGTTAAATTGCCGACCGTCCAAGATGGTACCAATGCGCTGAATGCGGATGAGCTTCGTAGGGCACTTGGAAGTAGTTTGTAAGTTCCCTTGGAATGGCCCCTGTACACGAAACCAATGTCAGGGGCTGCGACGAAAGGAAACCAACCATGAGATGGCGACAACATGTCCACGAATTCGAAAGCACTGTCAGCGCCATACATGATATAGGTCATTGCAATTTCCAATCTCTCATTGCGGGTATGCTCTGATTGTTGGTAACCGAACTCGCATATCCTGCTGCATCGAAACGCAGAACTGAATTGCGACTGCAAGACAAGTCAGCACCGAAATTGTTCTGCTTGCAGAACCGCTATTCATCTTCGGTTTCGGTTGGCTCCTCGGCTGGAACATCCCGCAGGACAGGAGTTTCCGCCGCACTCAAGGCCTGAGTCGCTGCCACCGCCGCTGCCGCCTTCGCTGCTTCCTCATCAATCACATCGCCCGGAATCACGGCACAGGACACCAGTGTGTCGCCTTCGTCGAGGCGGATGATGCGGACGCCTTGGGTGTTGCGGCCGATGGTGTTGATGTCCGATGCACGGATGCGCTGGATCTTGCCGCGGGAGGTGACCATGAGGACTTCGTCGGAGTCGATGACGGAGAGCACATCGACCACTTTGCCGTTGCGGGTTGTGGTCTTGATGTCTCGCACACCTTTGCCGCCGCGGCGCTGGCGGCGGTATTGGTTGTTGCTGGTGACGGAGGCCTCGCCTTCTTCTTCCACGGCTTCGGATGCTTCGTCCGATGTGTCTTCGGCGGCGGCAGTTGAATCGTCGTCGTCCACGACACTGTCATCTGGTGGCACATCGTCCGAGACGGCTTCGGTGGAATCCAGTTCGCCCGGTCCGAACGGCGTGCGTTTGCCATAGCCGAATTCGCAGATGCTCAGCAGCGTGCGATCCGGATCGGCGACCACCATGCCGACGACGATTTCATCCTTCTTCAGTTTGATGCCCTTCACACCGCGAGTCGCGCGGCCCATCGGACGCGCGTCTTCGTGGTTGAAGCGAATCGCCATGCCGCCGGAGGTTGACAGGACAAGATCCTCGTCGCCCTGCACGATGCGGACGTCAATCAATGCATCGCCATCGTCCAGACGGATCGCGATGATGCCGCCTTTCATCGGGCGACCGTAGGCGGACAGCGCCGTTTTCTTGATGATGCCCTGACGAGTCGCGATGACCAGATACTGGTCGTCCGGAAAATAACGCACGTTGAAGCAGTTCGCGATGCCTTCGCCTTCTTCCAGTGTGAACAGGTTCGCGAGGGCTCGGCCTTTGCCCGTGCGGGCCTGCAGCGGCAGATCGTAAACCTTGATCCAGTGGACTTTGCCCTTGTCAGTGAAGAACAGCAGAAAGTCGTGCGTGCTCGAAACGAACAGATGGGCGATCGGATCTTCTTCATCCGAAGTCGCACCCTTGATGCCTTTGCCGCCGCGATTCTGAGCTTCATAAACATCCAGCGGAGTGCGCTTGATGTAACCGCGCTGCGACATCGTCACCACCATCGGCTGTTCGGCGATGAGTGCTTCTTTGTCGTAATTACCCAATTCTTCGTCGGTGATTGTCGTGCGGCGTTTGTCCGGGAAGCGGGCCTTGAGTTCTTCCATGTCGGTGCGGACGACGGCTCGCAGGTTGGCTTCGTCCGACAGCAGCCGCAGGTATTCGGCGATGTTGTCGAGCAGATGCTGATGTTCGGCGACGAGTTTTTCCCGTTCCAGATTGGCCAGCGAACCAAGCTGCATGGACACGATCGCTTCGGACTGGTTGGCCGACAGGAAGTAATTGTCTTCCTCGCCGTTTTCCAGGACGAACGCTTTGAAGCCGCCTTCCCCGAGAGCCCGTGACACCAGCGGTGACGGGACAGGAATCTTCTGCAACGCTTCCTTCGCGAGGGCTCGGCTGGCGGATTCGCGGATCGTTTTGATGATGCGGTCGATGTCCGTCTGAGCCAGCAGTAAGCCTTCGACCGTGTGTTTTCGCTTGCGAGCTTCCCGCAGCATGAATTCGGTGCGGCGACGGATGACATCCACGCGGTGCCGAATAAACGAATCGAGCAGCATTCGCACGGTCATCAACTGCGGACGATTGCCTTCCAGTGCCAGCATGATCACGCTGACGGTGGTTTGCAGCGGCGAATACTGGAACAACTGATTCAGCACGACGTCTTTGTCGGCATCGCGTTTGAGTACGATATGCAGTCGCACCTGCCATGATGGAATTGTGCGGTCTGTCAGGTCCACGATGCGCGAGATGCCTTTGATGCGTTCGTCACGGACCAGGATTTCCAGCTTTTCCCGAATGCGGTCGCG
>JAYTAK010000715.1:0-3586 GCA_043737515.1 Candidatus Kuenenia sp.
AGTATTGATCTCCCTCGTGCAACTGACCAACGTAGACAGTCGATACGTAGTACGCCAGACGCTGCGACATTCCTGACGGCAACGATGTCTGCATCTCAATGTTCAACAATCGGCCGTGTTCATCAGTCGCCAGAATATCGAGCACCGACAGTTTGTCGTCTACGCTGTCCTTACCGAGAAACGGATTCAGGATCTTGACGTGAGTGATCTTTGGCTGATCGATCAGGATCGAATTCAGAAAGTGTATCGTCACCCTGGTATGCTGAGGACTCCCCAGCATCAGCTTGAATGCAAAATCCACCAGCGGACTGATGCCTATCACCATGTTTCTTTCACCATACACTTTCACAAAGCACTCGACATGTTTCACATATCGGTATTTTCCTACCGAACCACACGCCCCGAACAAGCCCCGTTCATCAAGTCTTCGATTTCTTCGCGTGAGGCGAAGTTGCAGTCACCAACGACGGAATGTGAAAGGCAGGATGCGGCGGTGGCAAACTCGAGCGCGGTCTGCAGCGTAAAATCATGGTGCGTCAGACCATAGAGCAGTCCCGCGTCAAATGCGTCGCCGCCGCCGACTCGATCAACAATGCTGCGGATTTCGTACGGCTGATAGTGTCCGTTCTGCAGCGGTGCCTGATACACCGTGTCACTTTGAACATCCAGCAGCATTGCGCCCCAGTTGTTATGACTGGCCGAAATGTTCTCGCGCAGTGTCGTCGCGATCATCCGAAGATTTGGAAATGCGGTTGCCATGCGGCGTGCCATCACGGCCGCGCGATCCGTATCAATGCCAACGGATGCTGCGGCATCCCTGGCGGCGTCAGGTGCAGTGACTCCGACCAACCGAAAATCTTCTTCGCTCGCCATCAGCAGATCGACCAGCGGAATCAGTTCCCGCAGCACATCGCCCGCAAGTTGCTGCGGCGTTCGAGTCGGATCCCAGCGCCAGAGTTTGCTGCGGAAATTGACATCGCACGACACCGAAACTCCGCGTTCCCGAGCGGATCGAGCGGCGTGCAGAGTTGCCTCAGCGGCGGTCTTTGACAGCGCTGGTGTGATGCCTGTGAGATGCAGCCATGCGGCACCTTCTAAAATGGTGTCCCAATCGAAATCATGCGCTTTGGCCTGACTGATCGAGCTGTATTCGCGGTCGTAGAACACGCGGCTGGGTCGCTGGTTCGCGCCCATTTCAACAAAGTAGATTCCGAAGCGTCCGGAATCCGTGACACGGATATGATCCACACCGACACCGACGCTACGCAGGCTGCCGAGACAGCCGTCGGTCAGCGGCCCGTCCGGCAACGCCGTAACAAAGTCGGCTCGACAGCCCAGCAGCGCCAGCGACGCTGCCACATTGGCTTCGGCACCGGCAAACGTCACGTCAAGCGAACCCGGCAACACCTGCCGCAACCGCAGCATGCCAGACGGTGCCATCCGCGCCATGATCTCGCCAAAAGTCACAATGCGCGTCGTGTGGTGTGACAGAGTGGGAGTCATGCTGCCGTGATCCTGAGACTATTCGCCGTCGGGTTCTTCCAGATAGGTGTAACCGTTCAACGCCTCTTCGTAGAACTTCACAAATTGCCCGGCCATGTTATGGTCGATACGGTTTTCGCGGACGGCCACTTCGACCGAAGCCTGCAAGCGGTTGATCAGATCCCGACCGCGGAACTGCACATAGTCCAGCACTTCACTGACGGTTTCGCCCTTGATGATCGTATCCAGCACCACTTCGCCGGAAGGCGACAGATCCACATGCACGGCGTTTGTGTCGCCGAACAGATTGTGCAGGTCGCCAAGGATTTCCTGATACGCGCCGATCAGAAATACACCGAGGTAATACGGCGAACCGTCGTACTCATGCAGCATGATCGTACGACGTACGTCGCGGCGATCGATGAATTGATCGATCTTGCCGTCCGAATCGCAGGTGATGTCGCTCAACACCGCGTGCCGCGTCGGTCGGCTGTCCAGTTGATGAATGGGCATCACGGGAAACAACTGCTTGATCGCCCATGAATCCGGGCAGGACTGAAACAGCGAAAAGTTGCAGAAGTAATTGTCCGACAACAGCTTGTCGAGCCGCTCCAGTTCTTCCGGAACGTAATCGAGTGTGCCGGTAATCTGCCAGATGCGATGACAGAGCGAGAAATAGATGTTTTCCGCCAGACAGCGCTGTTCCAGGGAGACGTATCCGGTGTTGAACAGCGTCATCACAGTGTCGATCGACGTCTGTGCGTCGTGGTAAGATTCGAGTACGTTTCGCTGATTTACACCTTTGTAGCTTTGATACAAATCGTGCAGAGCCTGTTCGGAATCTTCGGGAGGCGCGAGTGCAGCTTCGGACGTGTTTTCGCCCTGCTGCGAGACTCCCAGCACGCCAAAAATCAGCACGCTGTGAAACGCAGAAATTGCCCGACCACTTTCCGAAATGATGTTGGGATGCGCCACGTTGGCTTCGTCGCAGACTGTCTGAATCGTGTAGACGACGTCGCGGGCATATTCCTCCAGGGTGTAGTTCATGCTCGATTCGAAATTAGTCTGCGATCCGTCGTAGTCGACTCCCAGACCGCCGCCGACGTCCAGGTACTTTAGCCCCGCGCCGCGACCGACGAGTTCGGTGTAGACCCGTGAAGCCTCGTTCAAAGCCGCTTTGACCTGGCGGATGTTGGTAATCTGGCTGCCGAGATGGAAATGCAGCAGCGTGAAGCAATCTTCCATGCCGCGTTTTTTGAGTTCGTCCAGAGCCATCAGAATTTCGTTGGCTCGCAGACCGAACTTCGAACGATAGCCGCCAGACGACTGCCAGCGACCTGAGCCGCGTGCGGCCAGTTTGACCCGCATGCCGATCTGCGGCCGCACGTTCAGCTTTTCTGCGTACTTCAGAATCAGTTCGAGTTCGGTGTACTTTTCGACGACCGGAATCACGTTGCGGCCAATCTTCTGTGCCAGCAGAGCCATCTCGATGAACTCTGCATCCTTAAATCCGTTGCAGATAATCGGTGTCTGAGCTTCGGTCATGGCCACGACGGCGAGCAATTCCGGCTTGCTGCCGGCTTCCAGCCCGAATCCGAATTCACGCCCGTACTCGACGACCTTTTCGACAACTTCACGCTGCTGATTGACCTTGATCGGATAGACGCAGGCGTAGGTGCCTTTGTAATTGTGTTCCTTGATCGCGTCACTGAAAGCTTTATGGAGCACAAACAGGCGATCGCGAATAATGCCGTTAAATCGCAGCAGCACTGGCAGATCAAGTCCGCGCATCTGCAGGCGTTCGACAAGTTCTTTCAGGTCAATGGAATGTGTCGGATTGCGGTCAGGATGCACCTGCACGTTGCCATTCTGGCTGACGGAAAAATAGCCGTTGCCCCAGCGCGGGACTTCATACATCTCGGCTGCGTCAACCGAACTCCAGTGCGACGGTGATTCATCAATCATTCTACAGCACGCTCCAGCGTAAGTTAAAAAGGGGTTGAGACTCTATGAGCGGCACGGCGCTAATCTGATGGCACTTGCCTGACCTTCAATATAGCAGGCACACGCCGTGTGCCGTCCGCTATTTCGACCTGTTTCAACG
>JAYTAK010000716.1:0-3585 GCA_043737515.1 Candidatus Kuenenia sp.
GAAATGAGTCCGGCGAGCGGAGTGGCGTGAGCCCTCCGGTACATCGCTTTTTTGTACCGGCAAGCTGACGCATGCCGCTCGCCAATTCTCTCACTCATGGCCGCGTGGAGTATAACCGGATTTTGCAGAGTCTCTTAACCGGCGGGGCCAGACAATTATTTTCAATGGCCCGCTTATTCACTGGGATTGAAGCATCTGGAATTCATTCGACTTCGCAAGCAATCTCGACTTTTTTTTCTAGCCACGAAACAACACAAAAAGCACAAAAAAAGCAAAACACGATCCATGAAATGAGTGATTCTTTGTGTCTTTTGTGCCTTTTCGTGGCTAGAAAACAACACCTCTTGCCGGGCCGTCGGATTCCAGAATGGTGCGATCGGATTTACCTACAAGGGAAGTCTAATAATGGAATGCAAGTGGCATTCTCGCTCTCAATTGCAGTCCAGATTCCCAACAACTAAGCGGGCCATTGATTATTCTTGGCGGTTCAGGCGGCCTCTTCGCGGGTGAGGAGCTGGATGCGCCCTTCGGCAAGTCTGACCGTGCGGTGCGCCTGGGCGGCAATGGCTTCGTCGTGGGTCACCATGACAATGGTGAGCTTTTGATTTTCATTGAGCGAATTCAGCAGTTCCATGATTCCGCCACCGGTGACAGCGTCGAGATTTCCCGTGGGCTCATCGGCCAGCAGAATTTCCGGCTTACCCACCAGCGCGCGGGCAATGGCCCCGCGCTGCATTTCTCCGCCGGACAGTTCAGACGGACGATGTTTGATGCGGTGACCAAGGCCCACCTGATTGATGATGTCCATCGCGGCGTCGCGAATTTCTTTTCGCCGAGCCCAGTAACCGAAAATCGAGTGCCGAATCATCAGCGGCGTCATCACGTTCTCCAGCAACGAGAGTTCCGGCAGCAAATGATAGAACTGGAAAATGAATCCGAACACATGATTTCGTAACTGGTCGCGGGCTGACTGATTCAGGTTGTCGATGCGATTGCCGTCCAGAATCACTTCGCCGATATCCGGAGAGTCCAGCAGGCCCATCACATGCAGCAGCGTGCTCTTCCCGGAACCGCTTTGGCCGATCACGGAAATGAATTCGCCGCGATTGGCTTTGATGCCGGCTCCCTGCAGCACAGGAATCTTGTGCTGCCCTTTGAAATACGATTTCGAAATCGCTTCTGCGGAGATCAGTGGTCTGCTCATCTTGATGGTCTCAGCCATAGCGTTGTGTTTCAAACAGAGTTCGGTGATTCAAACATGGTGCGCTGCGCTCCGCTCCACGCACCCTACGACTAGCGCCGATCCGCTCATTTTATTCAAACCGCAGCGCCCGGACGGGATGCAGTCGGGCCGCGCGGCGGGCGGGCAGGATGCTCGCCAGAACTGCGATCCCGATGGCTCCCAGCGCAACCCACAGCACCATGAACGGATTCACGTAGGTTGGAATCTCAAAAAAGTAGTAAATCTTTTCGTCGAATACTTTTCGCCCGGTCAGCCAGCTCAGACCATCTTCGATCTGATTGATGTACTGCACAAATAACAATCCCAGCACCACACCGGCCGAACTGCCAACAATGCCCAGTCCCAGTCCGTAGTAGAGAAAGATGGACATGACACCGCTGGAACTGGCTCCCAGTGACTTGAGGATTCCGATGTCGCGCGTCTTTTCGACGACGATCATGTAAAAGATCGCCAGGATGCCGAAACCAGCGACGGTGATGATCAGGAACAGCAGCACGTTCAGAATAGCAGTCTCCACTTCGACGGCAGACAACAGCAGCCCCTGCTTTTCTTCCCACGTCTTGATGGTCACTGCGCCCGGAGGAAACGCGCCCTGCAGCGCGGCGATGGCTTTCGGCGCGTCGTTGTAGTCCTTCAGGCGAATGTGGATGGAGGTGATCGCGTTGTCGAGCTGCATCCCGCGATTCTTCTGCAGCTCCTTGATGTTCATCAGCACGATGCTGGTGTCATATTCGTTCATGCCGCTGCGGAAGGAATCGACGACAGTGGCAGTCATCTTCACGATTTCCGGCGGCCTGCCGACCGTCACCGTGCTGAGGATGATGTCATCGCCGGGCTGAACGAGCATGACTTTGTGCAACTCTCCGGTGCCCGGATCCTGAGCCTGAAAGCTTACAATGCCTTCGCCCAGATAGACGCGGGCAGGAAATGCACCTGTCTGAATCCGGGATTCCGGCTGATTGAGCAATGGGTCCTGAAGGAAGGCATCCTGTGCCAGAGGCTGTTGATCGGCTGCGGCATCGTTGGTGCCGGCAGTCACACCATCAAAGTCCGGTGATTCATCGGTCGCGGGAACTTCAGGCGGTGCGCTCTTGATCGGCGGCGACTCATCGTCATAGGCTCCGCGAATTTCCAGTGCTTCCTGTCGTTTCATTTCCTCGCGATACCGGGCTGCAGATTCTGTCAGCTCCCAATTGAGCGGTTCTTCGCGGCTGCGAAGTGCCTCACGAATCACCACACCGTCTTCGATCTCCGGATTGTAGCTGGCGAGATAGTCTCGCAGCGGCCCGACGAGGCCTTTGCTTTCAGGATCGATCCCCTGAATCATGACCTGTGTCGTGATCGTCTTGCCGTTGTAGGGATCTTCAAACATGATCATACCCGGCACGTCGATCGTCGGCGTCATGGCCGCGATGTATTCGCCCGCCGCCGCTTGAACGGCAGCCAACTGCCGGTCGGTGTCGTCAATGCCTTCCATCGTGCGAGACTCAATGACGATGTCCGCCAGAAAATTGTGCAGACGAGCACGCATCTCAGAGGTGAATCCGGCCATCACGCTGTTGACGACAATCATCGTGGCGACGCCGAGCATCACACTGATAATACTGGCCAATGCGATGTAGCGAGTTCGCAGATATCGAACACACAGCAGCAGCTTGTACATCGAACGCACTCCATTGCGGGTCTAACGATTTTGGATTTTTGATTTTGGATTTGAGATTGAGTTCAAATGACTGCGGGTTCAGTTTTTTTCGTCCCAAGCGGGATAAGTTCTGCGTCTTCGTGACGCGTTAACGGGAAGAAAATCACGTCTTTGATTGCGCGGCTGTTGGTCAGCAGCATCACCAGCCGGTCAATTCCGATCCCCAGACCACCGGCAGGCGGCATGCCAACTTTCAACGCGCGGACAAAGTCGTGATCCATTTTCGCCATGGAATCGTCAGCCGCCAACCCTGCCAGTTGAGTCTGGAAGAGTTCTTCCTGCAGCCGGGGATCATTCAGTTCGGTGTACGCATTTGCCAGTTCCATACCGCGAATGTACAGCTCAAATCGTTCGGCAATTGTCGGATCAGACTGGCTGCGTTTCGTGAGCGGACAGATCGATGCCGGATAATCAATCACAAAGACCGGCCCCTGCAGATGATCTTCCACCGTCTTTTCGAACACTTCGTTGACAACGACGTCCGGATGCACGCCGTTTGTTTCAATCCCGAATTTCTTCGCCACCGCTGCGACCGCTGCGGCATCGTGCATGTCGCAGCCCGCGTGTTCACGAAACAGATCGGCGTACTTTTTGCGAGGCCACGGTGCTGTCAGATCGATGGTGTCACCGTCTTCGCCCC
>JAYTAK010000717.1:0-8179 GCA_043737515.1 Candidatus Kuenenia sp.
ACTTTTCGAATGTCATTTGACGCAGTCTACATCGACCAGATCGTTCACAACGTCATGCGGGAAATGCAATCCCGTACGCCGTCGAACGCTCCCGCTGCGCTGATGGAACCAGTCACCAATAAAGCTGCAGCTGACAGAACAATCAGCATCAGTAGTCGAGTTCTCAGTGAAATGGTACTGGTGACAGCAAACGCTGCGGGTCGAGTTATTTCCCTCCAGCCGGGAACGGTGATTACTCCTTCCGGACGCGATTACATTCGAAAAAACGGAGTACGGCTTACGAGTGACGTCAGCGGTACTGGTGCCGCATCCTTGAGCGGAACTTTTATTGCCATCGGAACCAATACGACAACATCCGCAGCCTCAGCGGCCGGATGGAAGCCACTAACCGTGTCAACGGAATTCGACGCCGCGATTCTTGCTTTACAACAACTTTCCACGACGGGTATCGTCGCGTGCTGTGGCGGTGAGCCGTCGGTTGTGGCGTGTCTCCTGAATCGAAATCCTGTGGTGCGGGCCGCAGTCGTAACAAGGACTACAAATCTTGTGAAGCTGACCACGGCGATGAACCCTCAGGTCGTGTGTCTTGATTCATCAGGATGGTCGTTCGGTGAACTGTTGAGATTGCTGAGAGGAATGGTCGTGAAAATGCCGGCACCAAAGGACTGGAAAGAACTGGCAGGAGGCGCACGATGAGAATCATGGAATGTATCGGATCGGTCACGTTGTCTCACTGGAATCCATCACTCACCGGCGCGAGCTGGAAGCTGGCGGTCCCTCTGATGCATGCGGGTCTGAATGGAGATGAATCAGGCCGGACGGAACCAGTTATTGTTTACGATGACATGGGAGCGGGCATCGGTAGTCTGATGGCGGTCACAGAAAGTGCCGACGCATCGACTCCGTTTTATCCGAACTCAAAACCAATCGATGCGTACTGTGCCGCGCTACTCGACGCCGTAAGCGTCGAGTAACTGCGGCGAGTTTTCAGTGTTCAGTTTTCAGTGTTCAGAAAGCACAGGAACTGCGATTCACTGAAAACTGTCAACTGAAAACTGAAAACTTTTTACGAAGTAAAAGCTCATGACAAACAAATGGAACAGCGGCATCAACGATCGAGGACTCAAAGAAGAGATCTGCGAAATCGGCCGACGCGTGTACAACAAGGGCTTTGCAGCCGCCAATGACGGCAACATCAGCATTCGAGTCGGCGAGAACGAGGTTCTGTGTACGCCCACGATGATCTGCAAAGGATTCATGAAGCCGGAAGACATCTGTGCCGTCGATATGGAAGGCAAGCAGATCGCCGGAGTTCGCAAGCGCACGAGCGAAGTCCTGCTGCATCTGGCAATCATGAAGCATCGCCCGGACGTGAAGGCTGTGGTCCACTGCCATCCGCCTCACGCCACGGCATTTGCCGTCGCGGGCGAACCGATTCCACAGTGCATCCTGCCGGAAGTGGAAGTCTTCATGGGCGAAGTGCCAATCGCGCCTTATGAAACGCCAGGTGACCAGCGATTTGCGCAGACCGTGGTTCCGTTTCTGAAAGCCACGAACACCATCATCCTGAAGAATCATGGAACGGTGTCATTCGGCAAGGATCTGGTCGATGCCTACTGGAAGACGGAAATCCTGGACGCTTACTGCCGCATTCTTCTGCTGGCCAAGCAACTTGGTCAGCCGCAATACCTCAACGAACAGAAGAGCCGCGAATTGCTCGACCTGAAGAAGAAATGGGGCTTTGACGATCCGCGCTTCCACAACGAAGACTGCGACCTCTGCGGCAACAGCGCCTTCCGCGAAGGCTACAAGGAAAACATCCCGGTGCAGCGCGCATTCGACAAGGCTCCTGAATACCCGGGCATCCTGCAAAAGCCCTGCGGCGAAGCGTGCGACACGAAGCCGGCGATTGTTAATGAAGATCTGGTGAAGTTGATTACGAACCAGGTTTTGGCTGCTTTGGGAAAGGCATAAAGTAGGTCCTTTCTGCCGGAAAGGACTTTCGCCGCAAGGCGAACCGCCATAGGACGAACGTCCGCTCAACGGCGTCAGGTTGCCGCATTGTCCATCTCAACTGGTCGCAGTCGCGGCAAGCCGCGAAGTCCTGCCCGGCAGGCAGGACCTACTGAAGACGGCGGCCCGGCAGGCAAGGGTCTACGTGTTCCGTCACAGGGCTCTACTGCCAATTGAGACCAGGAGTGTGTACGATTCCGTCTGGTTCTGTGTCTGACGGAGGTCAATATGGTGATTCACGACTGGGCAAAAATCTTTGCAGGAGCGTTTCACGACTTTCGATTTGGCGGGATTGTCGATTTATCAACTGCTCTAAACTCGACCCTTCGAGCCGACTTTTACTGTCTGATAGAAGCACCTGCGACTTATGACTTGAATGATGAAACAATTAGGTCGTTGCCAGAGTCTGCTGCGTATGCAGCAAAAGCGGATCATCTTGCAATACGAACTGTACACGGCGACTCCCTTGTGGCCGTGATCGAAATGACGTCACCAGGCCATGCTGAATTTGCAGATCAAAAACGTCAATTGATGAACCGCATCGAAGACTGGAATCGTCAGCACGCAAAACTTGTGATCGTTGACCTTTTCCAGGCATTGGCGAGTGATAGAATTGTTGGAGTCTCTAAAGATGAATGTGTCATCAAACTCCAGTCAGGTAAGTTCGTTAATGATCCAACAATTGCAGTCGATAGTAATTACTCGATTCAGGTGCCGTTGAATACGACTTACGAAGCGACGTGGAATCGGTACCCCGCACCGTTGAAAAAGCTCATTGAATCTCAATCGGCGTGACGCTGCCGAATACCCCAACTGAAAACTGAAAACTTGAGGCTCCTATGAAAGTCAGCATTATTGGTGGTGGTGGATTGGTGGGTTCCTGTGCCGGGTTTGCATTGCAAGCCGGCAAGATTGTCAGCGAGATTGCACTTGTAGACGTCAATCAGGAATTGTGCGAAGGTCAGGCTCTGGACCTGCTGCACGGTGCGTCACTGATGGGACCTCAGCGGATCACGGCGGGTGGGACGGAAGCCTGCAAAGACAGCGACGTGATCGTGATCACCGCTGGCCTGCGACGCAAGCCGGACGAAAGTCGACTTGATTTGATCAATCGCAACGTGACCTTGTTCAGAGGCATCCTGGCGGACCTCAAGAAGCATGGCTACAAGAAAGACGCGATCGTCTTTGTGGTCTCCAATCCGGTTGACGTGCTCACGTATCTGGCAGTGAAAGAACTCGGTCTGCCCGCGACGCAGGTGATCGGGCTCGGCACGGTTCTGGATACAACCCGCCTCCGCAGCCTGCTGGCGCAGCGATTGAACGTCCCGCCGACGCAGGTACACGTCACGATCTTCGGTGAGCACGGTGACAGCATGGTGCCGATCTGGTCGATGGCTCAGGTCGCGAATCTGCCGCTCGACAAATACCCCGGCGTCACGGCCAGTCTCATCGCAGAAATTGAAACCAAGACGCGCGGCAGTGGGGCCGAAGTGATCAAGAAGAAAGGCGGAGCAGGATTTGCCGTTGGCGTTTCGATTGCCGACGTCGTCCACAGCATCGCTCTCGACGATCAGCGGATTCATCCTGTGAGTTCGCTAATGAACGGCGCTTACGGAATCCGCGACGTCTGCCTGTCGATTCCGACCGTCATCGGTCGCAGCGGTGTGAAGAGTCACATTGAAGTCGAACTGTGGTCCAAAGAAAAGACGGCTCTCGTGCAAAGCAGCAACGTGCTGAAAGAGACGATCAGCAAAGTACTCAAGGGGTAACGGCGAGCGGCGTGGCGTGAGCCCGCCGGTACAACTGCGATTGCTCTGTGCCCGTCGCGATTCGTGGCTTGTATTTTCCTGCCCCTCATTTTCCTGCCCCTCCATACTTCTGCAAACAGACGCCTAGCGCGGCAAATCCGAAATCCGAAATCCGAAAAAACAACGGTCGAAAAGATGCGCGCAAAATGCGCAGTTGTTGAAAAGAAAGAATCTAGAATCTTCGCGGGAGAACAAGAGATCCGGTGAGAAATCTAGTCTCCCACAAAGGAATTCAACGTTTGCTGAACAACGTACCGGCAAGCTGACGCATGCCGCTCACCGGTTTTGCACCATGTGTGTCGGTTCGGCTTTCAGCAAATCTGAAAGTGCATCAACCAGATTCGGAAAGCTGAACTGAAAATCTTCCTCTTTCAGCCGCTTTGAAATCACGTATCTCCCATAAAGTGCGAGTTCTGGATCGGTACGCATCAAAAGTGGTGCGCCGATTCGAACCATCCAGGAGAATGCAGGCAGCCCGATCGGCATTTTGACCGCACGGCGCAACGTGCGCATGAACTCTTGCTGGCTGACGGGGTTCGGTGACGAAGCGACGTAAGCACCGTTCATCGAAACATCGTTCAGGGCCCGTTCGAACAGGCGATTCATGTCTGTCTCATGAATCCAGCTCATGCCTTGCTTTCCGGAGCCAACGGTGCCTCCTAACCCCAGCTTCACCAACGTCAACAGCCGTGACAGCGCCCCTCCGCCAGCGCCGCAGTTCCGGCCGACGACAAAGCTGGTCCTTACAAGTACTCCCCGCTGAGAGGGCAATACGCTGGACCGGAACGCAGCCTCCCACGCTCGCGCCACGTCAGGTGCCAACCCATAGCCAAACGACGAATCTTCATTGCAGCACACCTCGGGCGGATCACCATAAATGTGCGCCGTGCTCATTTGAACCCACACCGGCGGTGGCGATTCAATGGATCGCATGGCTGCACCCGGCACGTTGACTGATTCCACTCTGGAACGAAGAATCTCGTCGCGGTGATCAGGTGTCTTGATGCAATCAACGGTTCGACCAACCAGATTCACAATGCCAGCCGCACCATTCAAGGCATGCCGCCAGTCGCCAACGGTTCTGGCGTCCCAGGCAACATGCTGCGACAATCCACAGTTCGTTGGTCTGTTTCGAGACAGCACAATGACAGGACGACCAGCTTCCGAGAGATGTCGTGCAAGCGAACTACCCAGGAAACCACTTCCGCCGGCGATCACGACGGGAGGATCTGACAAATCAGGCACAATGCACCCCAATCATACGAACGTTACAAACAGCCCGCTGATAACGACCGCGTTGGGGACTCAGACTTAACTGCCGGCAGACATTTTCTGCCGCGCTCGCTCACTTACACCTGCTTAAGCAACCAATCCACGATCACAGAATCATCATCGCTCGTTGCCAGAAACTCTGCACTTCCCGCGCTCGCGGAGTAAGCTGATTTCATCAATGCAACGGAATCTGCAGTCTCGCCGACAACCGCGATTTTCGTCGGCGCACACAGAGCCAGAATCGCCGGCACGTCGCCATACTTCACTGCTCCGGGAAGCAGATTGACGTCGCGGATCGCTGTGATGGATTCGAATCGGAAACCACCCGTATCGACCGCGATCGAGCTGACTGCGTTGCCAGCCACAGCACCGGCGGCGGCCGCAATGACGCCAGCACCGTTCACGCCCACGATGTGAACTTTTGACGGATTCTGTTCGTGGTACTTCGCGGACGACAGGGATGTCAGGACATCATGTACTCGCTGAGCGAAGAGCGGATGATTATAGCCCAGCGTGAATCCCGCAAATTCTCTTGGGTTCTTGACAACTGGCATCTGAGCAACTGGTTTATGATCATCAGTGAAGTCGCCTGTCAGATATAAGTCCGCACTACCCACTGCGAAACCTGCGTTGACCAGTCTGGAAATCTGCGTGTTGAGCTGGCCATCCGCCGCGAAGACGCGATTTTTCCCCTGGAGATCAAACCACAGTACGACCTGCTTGTTCCAGTTCTGCGGAAACAGCAGCACCGTTGGCAACTCTTCGGCATGCGATCTCAGAGTCAAGACGCCTTTGTATTCGATGAACCCGTTTCGAGACACCTCCTCGGATTTTTCCAGGTTCGTTGATCCGGCAGGCGGAAGCGTGCGGCCAATCATCGCTTCCAGTGCCCCACCGATGACTCGGCGGAATTCTTTCAGGCTGGCGGGATCATGCGGTGCCAACGCCGCGAGCAGTTTCTGCTGCGCGGCATCGAGCGCATGAAGCAGAGCCACTTCCGTGGCTTCGGTCTTTACAGGTGCCGGATGCTCTGCATCAAATACCGTGGCTTCTGCAACGGTCAATGGCACGTAGTCACGTTCCACAATTTCATCGAAGCCGAGGTTCAGTGTCCGATTGAAGAAGTCGTACATCATCATACGGCTGTGCTGATTGTAGTTGTGCGGATACTTGAAGTATTTCGCATGCACATTGTCGGGAACGCCCAGCATCGCATAGTGCTGCTGGAGTTCAGGCAGGCCCTTTGTTTCGATATCGACCGTCCAGTCATCTGCTCCGCTCATGGCAATTGGACGCGGTGCAACAAGGGCTGCAATTTCAATGTTGCCCGTGTTGACGCGGAGGTAAGAGGCATTCTCGCAGGTGCAGCCGCCCTGCATCGCGGTTGAGACCATCACGGCCGGAAAGGCTGCCGTGATGCGCTCGTCAAGTGCCGCAAGAATGAAGGTCTGCGTGCCGCCGCCGCTTGCTCCGGTCACGCCGATCCGTGTCGTATCGCAGTCCGGTCGCGACGTCAGCCAGTCCAAAGTGCGGACCGAATTCCACGTCTGCAGCCCCAGTGCATTCCACGACCGGAGTTCCGACTGCGCACTGAACATCCCCCACGTTTCGGGTGAACTCAATGCGGGCCGTTGTTTCGCGAATCCATGCGCCAGCGGTTGAGTAAACGAGCTGCCGTCCGCGTAGCCCAGCATGTCATACAGAAACACCATACATCCCATGCGTGCCAGTTGCACGCAGCGTGCCTGCAACGGATGTCGTCCGCCGACCTCAAATTCTTCACCATCCGACGCAATTTCATTCTTAATGGAATCGCCATGATCGTGGAATCGACCGTTGGCCCAATGACCATGCGGACACAGGATCGTCGGCAGTTTTCCGGTCGCATTTTTCGGGAGGTACAGACTTCCCGTCACCAGCAAGCCAGGGCTGCTTTCAAAGTAAACTCGATCGACTGTGTAGTCATCCCGTTCGACGCGACCATGCACGGTGGCTTCAATCGGAGGCCGTTCGGGCATTGGCCACAGTCCACATGCGACCTTCATTTGCCGCAGCAGAGATTCTTTGCGGACGTTCCATGCGTCCACCGAGGTCGATGGCGTGAACGGGAAATATCCGTCCAGATCCTTCAGCGCACCGATGCGGGCATCACCCGGAACCAGCGCCAGCGAATTCGAACTGATCGCGCTGGCAAACAGAATTTCAGACGGCAGCAAACTCGCGACAGCAGCCGACGAAGCGAGTTGAAGTATGGAGCGACGGCTGACGGAACGATCGGACATGGCGAGTACCTTTTTGTGGCGGGCGGGAAATATGGATGTGCCAGAGGAGCAATATGAGACGATGTTGAGCGGCGTTCGTCAATTGACCGGGGGGCCTTGATGACAAAATTCGGTCATGGAGCGATGACGCTCAGCCAATCACATCTGTCAGCACGCGACCTTCATCAGTCGGACCGATAAGGCGGTTGTCGAGTCCCTGATAGAGGTAGCTGAAACGGTGCGGATCGAGACCCATGACGTGCTGAATGGTGGCCTGGATGTCGCGAATCGTGACTGGATTTTCGACTGGATAGTAACCAAACTCATCGGTCTTTCCGTATGCCAGACCGCCTTTGATGCCGCCACCGGCCATCCACATCGTGAAGGCATATGGATGATGATCGCGACCGATGTAGCCTTTTTTCAGTTCGGTGTTCACGTTGTTCTGCATCATCGGCGTGCGACCGAATTCACCGCCCCAGACGATCAGAGTTTCTTCGAGCAGACCACGTTGATCGAGATCTTTGATCAACCCTGCGATCGCTTTGTCAGACTGCTGGCACTTGATCGGCAATGTTTCATCAATGCTCTCACCCAATGATGATCCGTGATGGTCCCAGCCCCAGTCATACAACTGCACAAATCGCACGCCGGATTCGATCAGGCGACGCGCCAGCAGACAGTTGTTTGGGAATGTCGGGTCATCGCCCTTGTAGAGGACTCGCGGATCGTCGGCACTTTCGGCCGGTGAGACATATCCCGGCTGTGCCCCGTACATTTCCAGAATGTGTTTGGGTTCCTTCGAGATATCCATCACTTCCGGAA
>JAYTAK010000718.1:0-3582 GCA_043737515.1 Candidatus Kuenenia sp.
GACTTCGAACCGTCTGCGGAACTCGACACCTTCGTCATTCAGATCCAGGGGGTGTGCTCATGAGTTCCGCGAATGCCAAAATGAATCCTTTCCCCGGTCTGCGTCCGTTCACGCAGGAAGAAGACTACCTGTTCTTTGGTCGCGAAGAACAAACACTGGAACTGCTCCAGCGGCTGGGCAGCAATCGCTTCGTCGCCGTCGTGGGCACATCGGGCAGCGGCAAGAGTTCACTGGTTCGCTGCGGACTGCTCTCCGAACTGCTTGGTGGCCGGATGCTAGGCGCTGGCTCATCATGGGAGATTGCCGTCACGCATCCCGGCGGTAATCCGCTGGCGCTGCTGACCGACTCGCTGCTGGAGGCCGATCTCTACGATCGCGAGGAAGAGCATGCGCGCGAGAATCTGCTGGCCACTCTCAGCCGCAGTCACTTCGGGCTGGTCGAAGCGGTCAAGCAGGCCGATCTGGGCGAAGGCACAAATTTCCTGCTGGTCGTCGATCAGTTCGAGGAAATCTTCCGCTTTCAGGATGCTGGCCAGCGGCAGCAGGAAGTTGCCAATGAGTTTATCAGCCTGCTCCTTGAAGCGGTGGCGCAGAAAGAGGTGCCGATCTACGTCGTGCTAACGATGCGTTCGGACTTCATCGGCGAGTGCGGTCAGTTTGAAGGTCTGGCCGAGATGGTCAACCGAGGAGAATTCCTGATCCCGCGACTGACGCGCGAGCAATACAAACGGGTCATCGAAGGACCGATCAAAGTGTCCGGTGGTCAGATTTCGCCGCGACTATTGCAGAGGCTGCTCAACGATCTCGGTCAACAGGCCGACCAACTTCCCTGCTTGCAGCACGCATTGATGCGCACTTGGGACGTCTGGGCGCAACGCCGGAAGGATGAAGTCGGAAGGATGAAGGATGAAACTGCGCCTTCATCCCTGGACCTCGATGACTACCAGCGCGTCGGCCGCATGGCTGAGGCGTTGTCGCTGCACGCCGACGAAATCTACAAATCACTCGGCAGCGATCGTCAGCGCGAATTGTGTCAGGGGATCTTTCAGGCACTGACAGTTGAAGAATCGAACAGCCGCGGAATTCGTCGTCCGCAGCGGCTGGGACGCCTGTGTCAGATTCTCGACGTTCCAGCTGAAGAATTAGTGCCGATCATCGACGCCTACCGGCAGAGCGGCGTTACGTTCCTAATGCCGTCGCCTGAGGTCGAACTGACCGACCAGACGATTATCGACATCTCGCACGAAAGCCTGATGCGCGTCTGGACCCGGCTGCGGCAATGGGTGGAGGAAGAAACCCAGGCCGTCGGCATCTACCAGCGTTTGTCGGAAAGCGCCGACCTGCACGAACGGGGCAAAGCCGGACTGTATCGTGATCCAGAGCTGGGAATTGCACTGGCATGGCGGGAATCCAAAACGCCCAACGCGGCGTGGGCCGAGCGATACCGCCCAGGTTTCGCCACAGCCATGAGCTTCCTCGAAGCCAGCCAGCACGCCAGCGTCGCTGAAGAGCAAGCCCGCGAAGCCGCGCGGCATCATGAACTGGCACAGGCCCAGGAATTGGCCGAAGTTCAGCAATTGCGACTGGAACAGCAGCAGGGCGCTGCCCGCAAGTTGCGAAAACTGGTCGGTGGCCTGACCGTCGTCGCGCTGGTCGCTGGGTTGGCCTGCGTCGCCGCGCTGGTGGCAAACAAGAGGGCAAACGACCAGTCGAAACTTGCCTCCCAGGAAGCGGTCCGAGCCGAAAAGAGTGCCACGGAGGCGCAACAGGCGGAGAGAAAAACTGCTGAGGCACTGGCCACAGTCGAATCGCAAAAGGTAGAGGTCGTCGCCAGTCTGGCGAAGGCCGAGACGGCGAGGAACGAAGCCCGTGACGCCGCGGAAAAAGCCCGCAACGCCGAGGAACAGGGCCGCAGGTTGCTCTATGCCACCGATATGCAGCTGGCCCCGTTCATCTGGAAGGACCCCCAGGCCACCGTCGCCCAGCTCCTCAATCGGCTGGACGCCCACGACCCGGAGACGAACAAGAGCCTGGCCGGCAAAGTCGATCTGCGCGGCTTTGAGTGGCACTACTACAAACATCTTGTGGAAAACAACTCGACAGTCTTTCGCGCAGGCACCGCGGCAATCACCGATTTCGCGATAACAGACGACGGGCTGGTCACATTGGATCAGCAGTCGCAACCGAAACACTGGGATCTCGTCACTCGCCTCGAGAAGGCGTCATCGAATCCTGGCCTGCTGTCGCCAGTTGTGGCAGTGCAGGCATTATCGCCGAATGGGCAACAACTGGCCCAAGCCACCGGTAAGACGGTGCAGGTGCTGAATCCGACGACGGGCGTCGTGTCGTATCGGTTCGAATCGACCGGCGTCAGTACGGATTTGATCTTTTCGCAAGACGGTCGCTTCCTGGTGACCCATGACGGAAGACGGGCCGAATGGTATGACGCAGCCAACGGCCAAGCGATCGCTGAATTCGATCAGGCGATCGCTGAATTCCATGTCGGGCGTCCAGAGCTGTCCCTGTCTGCCGACGGTTTGACCCTGGCAGTATGGGGCCAGGGCAACATTGCAGATCGGATTTCCATCCTCCGCCTGGACCCGACCGCGAAGACGGTGACACTGCAAGGAGAAGTTCTGGAGACCGGCGGCTCGATGAGTATCGCTGCGTTGAGCCCGGATAGCAAGCTGATTGCGGTGGGGTCTATGTTTTCTGGTACTGTAGCCGTATACGATATAGCCACGCGCCAGAGGATCGCGATGTGTCGTTCCGCTCATACATCGACCGTTTCAGCGATCGCGTTTTCTCCAAACAGTGTGGATCTTGTGACGGCGGACGTCGAAGGGGTAATCAAAACCTGGGGGGATGCTCGCAAGCTCACGCTCAACAGCGAGTCGCAGCAAACGCTGAAGGGCCATGAGGCGGCGATCAACAAGGTCGACTTTTCGACCACCGGAAACGAGCTTTTCAGCGCCAGTCAGGATGGAACCGTCCGAGTCTGGTCGCTGAAGCAATCGGTGACAGCGCCCCGGAGGTTGGAGTCGAGCAACGTCGACCCGGTGTTCTTTGCGGGCGGGCTACTGATTGCCACGGCGGAAGGCAACCGCGTGACCATCCGGGACGCCGCCACGGGCCAAAGACTGCGAAGCCTCGCGGACGGCGGCGGGCAGATCCTCAGCCTTGCCATCTCGCCCGACAACCGGTCGCTGGCGGTGGGACGATATGCAGAGCACGGCCCTTTGCCGCCGCGTCGCGTCTCAATCTTGTCGCTCTGGGAGGTTGGCACCGGACGCCGACTCGCCGAGATCTTAATGGACGTAGGTTGGGATAATCCTTATCCGTATTGCGACCTGGAGACATTGGCCTTTTCACCGAATGGCAAGTTCCTCGTCGCCGGTTTCGGACGTCGATCGTCGCATTTCACGTGGAGCAATATCGACCTGAAAGTCTGGGATGTCGCGACTCGCAAAGAACTCAAGCGGCTAGTCGGGCACAGCAATGCCTGTGTCTCGATCTGCTTCTCTCCCGATGGGACGAGGATGGCCAGCGGCAGTCACGACGGCACGGCCAGGGTCTGGGACA